>JAUMYO010000018.1 GCA_030528605.1 Peptostreptococcaceae bacterium
ACATATCGCTCAGCTCGATCACAAATCCATCATGATACGGTTCTGTCCAAGATTTCATATTGAATTTGTATTGCTTATGTGCAAGACCGGATAAAGTTACGGTTTCATTGATATCTGCCTTGAAAGGTCTTATCCCCTTATCTTTTTCAAGTTTCAAGGTTTGGTATTCTTCCTTGGTAATTACTTGTACACGCTTGTCTTTGTTTATGTAGCTTTTGGAAGAAACATTGCCTACAGCCACTTTCCCTCTTTCTACAGCTTTTACATCAGCGAAAGCACCAATCGACAAACTCATTACCAACACTAAAGTGATCAATCCCGTTCCTGTTGATTTCCATTTTTTCATAACAACCATCCTTTCCATGGTAGGATGTAATTTTAATACCAACTTGCTATCCTTCGGATCTTGCTCAATCAGTTTCAACATGGAAGTGCAATATTGCTTTCGGTTTGCTTGTGTATCTCCCAGTTTTTGAACAACTAATTTGTCGCATAGCATTTCCAAGTCCTCTTCAATATATTTCGCAATTGCCCAAATAAGCAAGTTATGCCAATAAAGACATGCCACAAAATATTTAAGGTGATTCCATAGGATATCGAATTTTCGGATATGTGTCAGTTCATGAATTAAGACATGTTTAAGCAGCTCATCATCCGGCAAAATGTCCGTTTTCAAAATAATCCTCGGATGAATTAACCCGTAAGTGATCGGAACTGTTATCTTATCGTTTGTATAGACGCTTATTTTCCGTCGAAACCGAAACATATTCAGACACTCTGCAATCCGCTCATCTTCAACAACATCTTTTGAACCTTTTAATATCTTATTCACCTTCAATATTTGATGTAGTATATAGCAGAGTAACAAAGCAGCTACCACGATCCTGTTGATATCCGATAGTACATAGCCTAACTGCTTTGCTATCATTCTTATACTCTCACTCATCCATGAGATCGGTTCAATAAAAATCCGTAGCCATCCAAATTGTTCCACATGCTCTATGTGGAAGAAAAAGGAGTAGGGGATCAGCAGATAGGCAAATAGAATACTCCATAAAATCATATTCGCCCATTTGATACGTTTGAGATTAAACTGCTTTCGCACCAAGAGGATCAGACCTATTAGAAAAATGCTCTTTATGCTTTTATCCAGCATCGATAGCTCTACCAAGTTTACCATCTCATTCCCTTTCTTCTTCAAATCGTTCGATCAAGTCTTTCATCTCCTTCAATTCTTCTTTTGTTACTTTCTTTTCTGTCAAAAACGCACTGAACAGTTTTACAATAGAACCTTGAAACAAATTATTGATCGCATCTTTTTTACGGTTCTTCAAGGCTTCTTCTCTTGTAACGATCGGCTTTAATGTATATTTTGGATATCTTCTGGATATGGCTCCTTTTTCAAGCAATCTTGCAAAGAAAGTATAACAAGATGTCTTTCCCCATCCATATTTTTCCGAAAGATGTTTGGATAGTTCCAGTGCTTGGATCTCTCCATTCTCATCTAGGCACTTTCCTTCCCATAACATCTCCATGACCAACGATTCACTTTTTGAAAACTCCATTTTTCCCGCCCTTTCTTGAAGATCCAGAACACAAATTCTACAACGCCATTATGTTCTTCCTTTTTCGTTTATTGTTGTTCTTGTTTTTATTCTCATTTTGAATATATCGTATTTTGATATTTATGTCAAGTCTTTTTTGTATATTTTCGTTTTCCCGATACTTCCTATCGAGATACTCTTTGTTACTATGATTTTGCAGTTGTTATAGCCACTTTGTCGATTTCCTCTGATATAGTTCCTATCCCTCTGAGCGATGTATCGCTCTACTTGGTATGCTCATTTTTTTATCTTCGCATACTTCCTTATAGATACATATCCTTACAGTCCGATCATTTGGTTTTAAGATCCTTTACGAACTGTCTGCATCGTATCTGATCTTCATACTATTATCCAATAAAATAAGCATATAAATACACTTCCATTCTAATGAAACGACGAAACAAGCGAGAGTATCATTCCATATGAGCTATAAAAATAAAAATGTTGTTAAGTGCCACTTCTAAGGAATAATAGTATCAGCGTGTATCTCGTATGTCCGCAAAGCTGGAAATAGGATTTGTTTATGACTTATCGGATACATAAAAACGCCTACTTTGCAGATCCATCTACATGGTAGGCGTTTATTCGCTCTATTTCTTAAAGACATATCAACTAAAAAGTTGAAATTTAGATATATCGATATCTTCCGTTTCGTATTGAATAAGAACGGCTTCCTCGTTTTTACCACACTCTATTTTTTCTAAAGAAGTTGCTTCAGGAAAACATTCTTTTTCAGTCTCAATGAGACACAACTGCAAAACATCCCGTGCCATATCTATCCCCTCATTATAATTTCTAGCACATGTATTTGCTGCCGGCACATCCGGAAATGTAATGGCTATACCGTATCTTTCTTCTTTTTCATCATATTCATCATAATTAAAAATTGCATAATAAGCGACCCTCATAGATCCCCCTTATCACTCCAACCATCCTGTTCCCAAATATTACGCACACCTATCGGGATCTCATGGTTCCTAAGACCGATGGTTTTTCAAGATTTGATCCGGCTTTTATCGATAGCTGACTGACCGAATAGAGTACCTCATCCCTAGTATATTCACTTGCATCGTTAAAATTTTTCCGATAAACATCCTGCATCTTTTGCATATTATCGCTTGATCGTACGGCTTTCAGTATATTTTCCGCTTTGTCAAAAACTCGGATCTGCCTCGCTTTTTTGCGGTTCTCTCTAATGCAAGAGTAAGGATATCACGATCTATCTTCTGTGATCCTAAAAGTAGATGGATATCATAAAGATCCCTCATTCTTGTATTGGTCGTGGATCTTGAAATAATGTTTTAAGTTCCGCAGAAGGTGCGGTAGCCTTCCATCGATCGTTTCGGCAGCTCCTGATATTTTCGATGCGCCTCATCGTATCGATAGGGCTGTTGCAGCACTTCGAGCAGCTCCAAAAAGACGCTCATATCGTCTTGTAGCACCGCCTCCAGAGCATCTTCCACACGAAAATTGCGTGGGATGACAAAAGGGTTTGCCGCTTTCATCAGTCGGCAGCTCTCTTCTTGTTCTCCCTGTTTGGTGCGGCGATCGTTCCATCGCATCTTCCACTTGGAGAATCCTTCATCCGCAAATAACAGCTGCGTTCCTTCCAGATAGCTTCCGTCTTCACCCTCCGACTCCAAGGTCAATCGGACAAAGGTGTTGGTATAGTCAGCGGCTTTTTCTTGCATCTGATCCAGAAGGTCATCGAACAGTTCTCCATCCTGAGGATCTTCGCCGAGAAGTCCCAGTTTTTGGCGCATCCCGTCGAGCCATGCCTTTTGGTATTCAGATACATAGCCCTTGATCTCTTCGGTCGCGATCTCCATCGCCCGCTCCGGACCCTCATCCAGGATCGGCAGGAGTGCGTCGGCAAGTCTCGCAAGGTTCCATTGTCCGATGCTCGGCTGATTTTCATAGCGGTATCGCCCATATTTGTCGATCGAGCTGAATACGGTCTGCGGATCGTATCGATCCATAAAAGCGCAAGGACCATAGTCGATGGTCTCGCCCGAGATCGCCATGTTGTCGGTGTTCATGACACCATGGATGAATCCGACGAGCTGCCATCTTGCGATCAGTCTTGCCTGCCTGTGGACGATGTGGCGCAGGAGCAGCCGGTAGCACTCCGGTCCCTCTTTTGCCATATCGGAGATCTCGGGATAATGTCGCCCGATCGTGTAGTCCGCCAGCTGCCGGATGTCGGAGTCTTCGCCCATCGCTGCAAACTGGAAAGTCCCCACACGGATATGGCTGGACGAGACTCTGGTCAGTACCGCACCGGGCAGGATCCGCTCACGGCGCACATCTTCTCCGGTCTTGACGACTGCCAGGCTTCTCGTGCTCGGGATCCCGAGCGAGTCCATCGCTTCACTGATCAGATATTCTCGAAGCATCGGTCCCAGCACCGCTCTGCCATCGCCTCCTCGAGAAAATACGGAGCGTCCGTTCCCTTTGAGCTGGATGTCGAATCGCTTGCCCTCGGGGGTGATCTGTTCCCCGATCAAGACCGCTCTCCCGTCGCCCAGCATCGTAAAATGTGCATATTGGTGCGCCGCATAAGCCTGATTGATGATCGATGCGCCCTCGGGCATCACATTGCCGCAGAGCAGCTCCGCCTTCTCATAGTCCTTCATCTGATCCAAGATCTCTTGGATCCCCAGCTCCTTTGCCAGTTTTTCATTATAGATCACCAGCTCGGGCTCAGGAAATTTTGATCTTCGCCCACGCACATAGAATCGCTTAGGCAAAGATTCGTAGCTGTTTGAAAAGTTCCATCCTATATTATTCAAAGTCCACCTCTTTTCTATCGGATAAACACCGGATCTCTTCGATCCATGTTCCTTATATACCCAGATCCCTTCGGTCCAAAATTTTTCGATCGGCAAGATCGCTTCGCTTCTCCTCGTTTTGATACCGATCCTTTAGAACTGCCACTGATACTAAAACTTATTTGAACATATAGGATCGACCCGAGTTCCTATGCGTGATATTCCTAAATATTGTTAGGTCGATCAGCCGATCGTATTAAAAAGGCGAGAAAATTTTTCTATGCCGTCTATCAGGTTTTAGTATTAGCGACATTTTCATTTTTTATAGTTTGTAAAAAATAATGTCCCTACCGATGAATGTTTGGAAGGATCATCAGAGGATCGATGATTTGTTCAACCGAGTTTTAGGATGATGGTATAAGAACAAAATATTCCTCGGCGGTCGCATTTTGGATACGATGTCTTCGATCTTTTCAAAAACGAAAAAAGATCTATTAAGGACAAAATGTAAAAACTCTGTAGAAAAATTGTAGATATCGGCTCGTTTGGATTTTCAAAAAGTTTTCTTTGTGGTAAAGTAGTTGAAAGGATCACTTGAGTAAGGAGAGTTATATGAAGAAAAGATCAGTATCTATCATCGCTTTGGTCGCTGCTTCGCTGTTGCTTTTTACAGCTTGCGGTCAGCCAAAGCAAGATCAACAAGGGAGCACGCCTCCTCCGTCCGCTTCGGATGACAACAAAAAGGATGACAAGAAAGAAGAAGAAGCAAAAGATGAAGCAAAGGATCTGCCTCTTGTTGACAGCGACGAATTTTTGAAAAATTTCACCCAAGAGAACAAAAAAGTTCAGTCGGTCCATCTGACGCTGCGAGGGGACTATGATTTTTATGGCAACAGATCGTCCATCAGCATCGAAGGATTCTATGAATATGACACTGCAACAAGAGAGAATACCGCATACCACGCTGCTCAGCTCGTACAAACGACAGAAAACAGCACAAGCAGCGAAGTAGTCTATGTAAAGCCGGGACCGGCATTTGCGCGTAACAGTGCAAAGGGTTGGACTCAGGTCCCGTTGGAGCAGGAGCAGATCGACTATGACGGATTGGTCGCGGTCCTTCAAAAAGTATTGGAGAAAGATCGATTTGAACTCCGAGAAGGTACACGAGGAAATTACGAAGTTTTTGTCAACGACAGAGATTTTGATCTGATCGGGACTTTCCAAGGCGAGCTGAACTATTCGCTCGAGGGCGTGGATCAAAAAGATGTCGATAAAGAGGTCCTCTTCCTGGTCGATCGAGAGACTCATTTCCTTAAGGAGATCTCGATCTCGATGAAGCATGAACATGCGAATGGTAAAAAACTGAATACGGAAACAAGGATCACATTCGACGACCACAACAAGGTCGCTAAGGATGCGATCACCATGGTATTCAAAGAAGCAAATCAATAGTCGGAGCAGGACTCCACGATCCTATAACCAAAAGATCCACACGAACAGCCTTCTCTATGATCTTTGATCATAGCAGGGCTCCTCCAAAAGGAGATCGTGTGGATCTTTTTTATTACAAACACAAAAAGAGGCAGGGCGCACAGCCTTGCCTCTGATCATTATGCTAAAGCCTGATAAAAAACATAGAAATGTTATCACTATATCTATCACGATTTGCAGATCACCGCAACAAACGCTTAGAAATATCACTTATAGAGATCCTATCGCTACTATCGGTTCAAATGGGTTTTAGTATTAGTACGCTCTTGCAAAATATGCCAGTCTCTTCGCCGGCTTGCCACACTTCACGCAGACATCGGAGATCTGCTCAGTATCGTGGAACGGGAAGCAGCGAAGGGTCGCAGCGGTCTCCGCTTTGATCTCCTCTTCACATTCTTCACATTCACAATGCATCGCACGGATGAAGCCCGGATTTTCAACCAATGCCTTTTTGAACTCGTCCATATTATAGACCGTCGTCGTTCTGGATTCTCTGTGCGCTTTCGCTTTTTCAAACAGATTCTTTTGGATCTCTTCCATCAGCGCATTGAGTTTGTCCGCCAGACCGTCGATCGCCACCTGCTCTTTCTCAAGCGTATCCCGACGAACGATCGTCACTTGACCATGTTCAAGATCTCTCGGTCCTACTTCGACACGGACCGGGATACCGAGCATCTCCGCATCGTTGAACTTGTAGCCCGGTGATTTTTCGGTACTGTCGTCCATGTCGACGCGCAAAGTCTTTTTCAATTCCGCATAGATCTCGTTCGCCTTGTCCATCACGCCTTCTTTGTGCTGTTGGATCGGGATGATGCGCACCTGTGTCGGTGCCATTCTCGGCGGGATGACCAGACCGCGGTTGTCGGAGTGGACCATGATCAGTCCGCCGATCAATCGGGTGGAGATCCCCCACGAAGTATGATATGGGTTGCTCAATCCGCCGTTTCGATCTTGGAACTCGATGCCGAATGCTTTGGTAAAGTGCTGTGCCAGGAAGTGGCTCGTTCCGGATTGAAGTGCTTTTCCGTCATGCATCAACGCTTCGATCGTATAAGTGTCTTCCGCTCCTGCAAAACGCTCGCGCACGGATTTTTGTCCTTTGACGACCGGGATCGCCATCAAGTCTTCCGCAACCTCCGCATAGATGTCGAGCATCTGAAGCGTCTCCGCTACCGCTTCTTCCGCCGTCTCGTGCAAAGTATGACCTTCCTGCCATAGGAACTCGGAAGTTCTCAAGAACGGACGAGTGGATTTTTCCCAGCGTACCACGGAGCACCACTGATTGTATAGGTAAGGCAGATCACGATAGGATCTCAGCCATTTTTTGTACATTTCACAGATGATGGTCTCGGAAGTCGGACGCACGACAAGACGCTCCGCCAAACGCTCACGACCTGCATGAGTGACCCATGCGACCTCCGGTGCAAATCCTTCGACATGCTCCGCCTCTTTCATCAAAAGACTTTCCGGGATCAGCAGCGGGAAGTAGCAGTTTTTGTGACCGGTTTCTTTGAATCGACGGTCCGCAAAATTTTGGATGCTTTCCCAAAGTGCGTATCCGTATGGTTTGATGACCATAAATCCTTTGACCGGCGAATAGTCCACCAGATCCGCCTTCGTAATGATGTCGGTGTACCATTGTGCAAAATCATCTTCCATGTTGGTGATCTCTTTTACAAATTGCTGTTCTTTCTTCTTTGACATAAATACCTCCTCTTTTGTCTCACGCTTGGACCTTCTGAATAAAAAAGATCCTGCAGCCTCCTATAGAGGCGACAGGATCGCGGTACCACTCTAATTATTCCGAAGAATATCTCAACGGGCGATAACGAGCCCAAACGTGATCTCTCATTGCTCCAAAGCAGGACATATTTTGTTGAACAAAAGGTTCTCAGCTTCCCCTTCTCTCTGTGTATCCTCCCAAAATATGGATCTTTTTCATCGCAAGCTTTTCATTTATATTCATAGATTATAGCCAAATATTCCGCTTTTGTCCAGTAGTTTTTGAGTACGAAACCAAAATCTTCGCTCGCTCCGAGCTCCGCCTCTTTCGGGATCGTTCAAAAAGTATTCCGACAGGATGCCCTCGCCACCCTTTAGGTGAAGATGACGATCTTCTGTCCTTTATAGTCCAGAATGTCCGCAGGCGCTCCGTAGGTCTCTTCCATCAGCTCTTTACTGAACACGGTATCGGCATCGCCTCGCGCAAGGACCTTGCCACCTTTCATCACAACGAAGCTGTCGCAATATTTGGAGGCGGCGCTCAGATCGTGAAGCGCGATCAAGATTCCGATCTTGCTCTCTTTTGCCAATCTGTTCAGCAGCCGAAGGGTCACATTTTTGTACTTAAAATCCAGACTGCTCGTCGGCTCGTCCAGAATGATCACCCTCGGTTTTTGCGCGAAGGCTCTGGCGATGAAGATCCGCTGTCTTTCTCCGCCGCTCATCTTGCGCATGTCTTTGAAGGCAAGATCTTCGAGCTCGAACAATTCGACGGTCTTTGCGGTCTCCTCGCGCATCTTTTGTGCATCTCCGCGAAAGGCTCCGGTCTTGATGCCGGTCATCACAAAGTCAAAGGCGGTGATCGGAAAGATGATGTTCATAAATTGCGGAACATAGGAGATGTATTTCGCTCTTTCCCGATCGGAAAGCTTGTGCAGATCGATCCCGTCGATATGGCAACTGCCCTGCCGGCTTTTGACCAAAGAAAGGATGTTTTTGAAAAGGGTCGATTTGCCGGTCCCGTTGGCGCCCAACAGCCCGACGACTTCTCCTTCGGCAACATCTAAGGAAACATCTTCCAAGGTTTTTTTATTCTCGTAACTAAAATGAATATTTTTTACTTCCAGCATGATCTCCTCGCTCCCTAAGTCCTCTGATTGGCAAAAATGACCTGGTGTATAAAAATCGGCACGCCGATAAAGGATATGATCACGCCGACGGGTATGATGACCGGAGAAAGAAGCGTCCTGCCCAGGGTGTCTGCGGTCAATACCAGCAAGGCGCCGACGATGCCCGACATCGGAAGAAAGATCCTATAATCGTTGCCTGCCAGACTTCTTGCGATATGGGGCGCTGCCAATCCTACAAAGCCGATGATCCCCGTGAAGGAAATGATCGCCGCTGTCGTTACAACGGAAAACAAACTCCCGATCGCGCGTGTACGGCTCGGATCGATCCCCATCGTCTTAGCAATATCATCCTCCATTATCGAGAGGATGGTAAGCGAATGGTTGGCTCTCAGCAGCATGATGAAGGAGACCATCGTGATGATGGCAGTGATCTTGATCTGATCCCATTGTGCTCCGTTCAAAGATCCGAAGCTCCAGGCGACCACCTGTGCCAGTTTTGCATCGTTTGCGGTAAACTGGATCGCCGTCGACATCGCCTGAAAGAGGTAGTTCATCGAGATCCCTGTCAGTATCAGAGAGGATGAGTTCGATCCGACCTTGGAGGCGATCGCAAAGATGAAGATCGCACATAGGATCGCGACGGAGAATGCATTGAGGACGATGCCCCACTTGCTGCTGCCGAAAAATCCGATCCCGTAGACGATGGTCAGCGATGCGCCGAATGCCGCCGCACTGGATACGCCGATCGTAAACGGACTGACCAGCGGATTGCGCGCGATGCCCTGCATCACAGAGCCCGAGAAAGCAAGTCCAAAACCTGCCAGGACTGCCAAGATCGTACGAGGCAGGCGCAGATGAAGGATGACCTTATCCGTCTGTGTCGTGATCGCTTCGCCTTTGATCAGCTTGAGGATCACGGAGAAAACCGAACCGATATCCGAATCCGTAACGCCGATCGAGGTGCAAAACAGGACCGCCGCAAACAAAACAGCGAAAAGGATCAGGGCAAGCCTGATCTTCTCTGCCATCTGCTTTTTATGAGTTTTTAACAAAGCATCTTTGCTCATTTATTTTAGATCCTCAGCGGTATAGAAGTGTCCTTCGATATTTTTGAACCCTTGGAAATCTTCCATCCATGCTCTGAATACTTCGTTCGGATCAAGATCCGGCAATTGCTCCGGATGCATCCATTTTGCCGCGAACATCGTTCCGACCAATTTTCCTGCTCCACCTTGACCAAACTGCGTCATGAAATACACACGACCATTTTTGACCGCATCCAGATCTTCCCAGCCCGGACGCGCGATCATCGATCGATAGATCTCTTGGAAATACTCTTTGCTTGGCGGTGTATAGACACCTGCGCCTTTCAATGAAGGATCGGTCACGAGCTTGATGATCACATCCGGATCACGCTTCAACACTTCTTCCGGATCGATCTCAGGGCTTGAGAAATTCTTGTAGTCGTCCGCAAAAATATTTTTTCCTTTTGCATACTCGATGATCTCATTGTAGCCGCTGCCCGGGAATGCTGTCTTCAGCTCGGTAGTCGTTTCAAAGTACACGCTCTTGATATCGCTGTCCTTTACATTTTCGTTGATATAGTTCAGTTTGTCGTTGAAATAGTTGAAGAATTTTTCAGCGCCTTCTTCGACTCCGAAGATCTTGCCGACATTCTTAACATTTTCTTCAAACTTGGAAGGAACATAGGATACGATCGCAAAAGCCGGGATCTCGAAAGTCGAAAGCTTTTGCTCCGCTTCTTCGTATGGGCTGATGTCGCTGATGATGAACACATCCGGCTTCAGCTCGATGATCTTCTCGTAGTTGTAATCCGAAAGATCGTCTCCGATGACTTTTTCCGGATCGAACATCTTCCAGTATTCTCTGTCCTGTGCGGTATTCATATCGACCGCAACGACTTTGTCGATCGCGCCGCAAGCACGGATCATCTCATTGTTGTATCGGTCTACGACCACTGCGGTTTGTGCAGGGTATTTGATCGTAACATTTCTGCCGACGCTATCCACCAAGGTGATCTCTTCGGCTTTTTCAGGCTGTTGCTCAGTAGTTTCCGGTTTTTTCTCCTCCTGCTGAGCATTTTGCTGCGGTGTACATCCGGCAAAGACGGATGTCATCATGAGGATCACGAGCAAAAACGCGATCCATCGCACTTGATCCTTAGCATTTCTCTTTTTCATTCATTTTTCCTTTCTTTCAGTTCGTTCTGAAACCTTCTTCAAAGACTGATGTTCCGGACAGACCATCATTTTTATGTATCTACCGCTCCATCAGCGATACTTCCCCGGCGTTTTCCCTTCATCCCCTTTGAGGTACAAAAAAACACCCATCCGAGATAGGTGGCAAGATCAATTCCTCCTCTCACAATTAGCCATCCCTCGTAACTAAATGTTGCCTTATGATCGGTGTTCTGACTGGACTTGCGTCTTCACAGTGGCGTGACCGTTTGAGATTCTCACTCAATTCCCCGTATCTTCTATAGATCTTCATAAAGCCTATTAACATTTTGATTTTATCACAATTTTTTTATTGATGTCAATTGGAAACACTTTCATTTTTCATTGTTTGGACGGTTTTTGCCTTGTTGATTTTCATTCATTTTTCGGTTTGCGAGATCTTTTGTCAGTCGATCTTTTATCGACTTCTGCTTGATGCGGGTCAAAAAAAGATCCTACCGATCTCTCGACTCAGGATCGAGGAGCAGGTAGGATCTTTTCTCATAGATTCAGATTTTTATCCAAGCGGCTGTCGTAAAGCACAGATCTCTAACAAAATATAGCAGTAAAGCACAGGTCTTTCATCGTATATTTTGTGTAAGGTCTTAAATTGCAACAGCCCCTTTTTGACTTGTTAGATCAAGCAGTTTGTTTCTTACTTGCAGCCATGAACAATGATGCTGAAGTATAAGCCATTACCCCGACAACGATCCACTTAAGGATAGTCAAATCGATACCGGAGATGAATTTGTATGCAACATAAACTCCCGCTACCCCGAAAATCGTAAATGCAAGAGATGTTTTTCTGTTGTATGCGCCTTCTTTTACGAATTTGATCGATGCGACCGGCATCAAGTATGCACAAGATCCCATCATGATCGGGAATGCTACCAACGGGCTCATGCCTAGCAGGTAAACAAGTGCCATACATGGAGCGTATAGTCCGATACCCGCTGTCATCAATGCACCAAGGATAAAGTTCGCAACGATTCCGATCACCAATTTTGAACCATGTAGTCCGATCGCTTCTCCACCGCCAGGGAAGATCTTAAGAAGCTGAAGAACCACGATGATACCTGTTACGGCAAGAGCGAATCCCATTGCAAGCTGTACTTTCTTAGTCGGAAGTTTGGATACGATACCTGCTCCCAGGTATGCTCCCGCAGCGGATGAGATCAGCATCGAAGCCAATGTGACCGGCTCGACCTCGACTCCCTGAATGAACAGAAATGCTTCCGCAACGACCGGGATACAGCAAGCTACGTTCAATGTTCCCGGGATCAATTTATCCTCTACCTGCTTGGTAAAACGAAGTGCAGCAGTTGTAGGTGCAAAAGATCCGATCCCCAATGTGTCAAAGAAGTTTACCACAAAACCGATGATCGATGTAACTGCAAAATTCGTTTTACTCTCCCATTTACTCTTATTGTCGATAAGGTCTTTGATAAACACCGCCAAAAATGCAATTGTCAATATCGCTAAACCGATTAGCAAAATTTTCGCTGTTGACATATAAAATCCTCCTTAAAATATAATGTATCTTGATGAGTTCAAGAATTTTATCTAATAGAACAGCTGCATGCCTCACATTCCTAAACATGTCCGAATTATAATAAATAAAGATCATCATTCCTGTGAGGGACGCAGCTGCCTTAAACAAAAATATGTTTCAGTTTTTTTATTTCAGAACAAATCCATATTTTACAGGGTCTGTCTCGTCGATCACGAAATGATTGAATCCTGTAATATATGCCGAGCCTGCGATCTTCGGGATCACCGCATCGTATTCTCCAACTTTCGCCGTTCCTACGATCTCTCCGTAGAACAATGTCCCCAGAATGCTTTCATATACGAATTTATCGCCTTGCTTGATCTCTCCTTTTGCATGAAGCGTTGCCAGTTTAGCGGATGTTCCCGTTCCGCATGGAGAACGGTCCACCTGTCCCTGTCCGAAGATAACTACATTTTTGTAGGTAGCTTCCGGATGAGTCGGTTCATCATAGATCTCAACAAGGTCGACTGTCTTGATATGAGCAAGCTCCGGATGTTGGATCTCGATCTCTTTGTTGATGATGTCTCTTAGTTTTAGAGCTGCGTCGGTCAACTTTGTCGTATTTTCCGGTTTGATCTCAAGTCCAAGTTGTTTCGCATGTACGATCGCGAAGAAGCTTCCTCCGAATGAGATATCGAATGTTACTTCTTTTCCGTCCAGCATAACTTTTTGATCTTTTTTGTATAGGAAAGCCGGTACATTGACGAATGCAACGCTCTTAACTTTTCCGTTTTCTACCTGAGCTTCCGCTTTGACGATCCCTGCAGGAGCTTCCAAAACGACCTTTGTTACCGGCTCTTGCATCGGAACCATTCCGGTCTCGATCGCTGCGGTCACCGCTCCGATCGTTCCGTGTCCGCACATGTTAAGGTATCCGCCACCGTCCATAAAGATGATCCCAAGATCCGCTTCTTCCGCTACCGGCGCAAGCAGGATCGATCCGAACATATCGTTATGTCCTCTCGGCTCAAGCATGACTGCCGTTCTCAGGTGATCCAGATGTTTCTCAAGGTATTCCTTTTTCTCAGGCATCGTTGCCCCTTTGATGTTCGGGATACCTCCCACGATGATCCTCGTCGGCTCACCGGCTGTATGTGAGTCGATCGCGTGTAATCCTCTTGAAAAAATCATTTTTCTCTCCTTCTCATTTTCAATTTCAAAAACGCCACTGCCTTTCGGGCATCCAGCTTATCTACCGTATTCTCACCAACCACTTCGGTCTCGATCCCCTCCGGTGATTTGTTCATATCGACGATGGTGTCCATATATTTATTGGTCACCACGAATTTTGCCATCGTTCCGTTGAATGTCACTCCGACGACAGGGATATTACGCTTTCCGATCTCTTCAAAAGTGTTCGCGTAATCCACATGAGAGTTTCCCCATCCGTCACAGGAAAGGATACATCCGTCCACGCGCATCGCTTCAAGCATCTGAGCCGCGCGCTGTCCGACGCGTTCCTTTTCTATATTGTCCTGCGGAGTTCCGACAACGATGATGCCTACCAGATCCAGATCGGTATCTTCCCCGACTATCTCAACAAGAGGATCTCGAAAATGGTGCAGACTGGTCTCTTTTGTTGATGGTCCTACGCCCATGACCCCTCCTAATCCATCGCTCTCAGAGCGCCATCTCTAAATTCATTCGGCGATAATACGACCGGCATATTGCCCAGGTCGATGATCGACACGCCCCCTGCAAAACCGGACGGCTCCTTCGGGAACAGGAGATTGTCATACATCGCTCCCTGTCCCGCGACCTGTTTGATGATCGCGACCCGCTTGGCTCCTTTGCGTACCTGATCGTAAAACTCATGGACTTCGGTCGCGTTTTTCGGATCCAGTTTTTTGAGCACCATACGGATCTGCTGTATGATCTCATCGCATGCTCTAAAAGCTGCTGTCGGAAGTTGTCGGTCGTAAGGTTCACCACCTTTGATCAAAACATCGACATGGATGATATAGTCATCCTTGCCCGGCGTTCCCGCCTTGCCCAATACCATCTGCTCCCGAAGGATCCCTTCCGATGATCCGAACTCGTGCATCTGCCTGCCGTCCTCGTCGCAACCGGTCAGCATGACATAAGCACCCGTCATCGTAAATGTGATCCCTTCGCCCAAAGTCCCCAGCACTTTTGTGGAGATCGGGATGATATCCATAATGGTATTGATCTCTCGATCATGATCATATGGCTTGATGATCTCGATCGAAACCTTTTTCACCAGTGGATCTGCCAACAGCGTTTCCGTGAATTTCTTGTCAATCGTGAGTACGCCATTAGAGTACCCAAACTTATCATCAAAGATCACTTCATTGATGTGAAATGATCGGATGACTAATCTGCGTAATGTTGTTTCCATAAGATAAATCCACCTTATATTATTGCTTAGGGGTCTATCCGACCCCCTAAGCTCTATTTCCAGTTTTATACTTTTGCTGAATACTCAAACGGAAGAGGCACGATCTGTCCCGCGCTTGTCATCTCCATCATCGCTTCAAGAGATGCTTTGACGATAGCCGTTTGCATTTCGTTATCATGAGGTGCTCCTGCGTTTGCTCCCATCGGTACCAACGGAGCAACTGCTCGTGGAGTACCGTTTTGTCTAACTACCGGAGGTAGCGCTGCAATGATGACTGTTGGGATTCCTGCAGCTTCGATCGCTCTCTGCACGATCACGGCAGAGCGGTGGCAGGTACCTCAGCCGGCTGTCAGAAGCACGTAGTCTACGCCTTCTTCTTTAAGTTGTCTTGCGATCTCAGGACCGGTCTCGTTTGTAAACTTCGCTTGGTCTCCGCCGCCGCCCATAAATCCGAAGTGGATCGGAGCGACCGCTTTGATGAAGCCTTCTTTTGCGATCTCCTGAAGTCTTTCGATCGGGAACATACAGTTGATGTCTTTGTTAACGTCTCCATTATCGTATCCACCGTGAGATACCATCAATTCTTCGCCTTTTACATCTCCGGGGATCGTTCTGAATGAGAAGTCTCCTGCCAGATTGAATCGGTCATCTGTTTTTAAGTGGACCCCTGCAGCTGTTGCAAGCGCAACTACAGCTTCGCTAAGCGGTTTAGAGACCGGTGTCCATACAGGTGGCGGTGTTACAGGTACAAATATTTCTGATTGAAGTCCTTTTACTACTGTAAGACTCATTTTGATTCCTCCATTTCCTTCTGTTTCTGTTTTTTATGCTCCAGATTTTGAGCATATTTTTCGTTGATCTCAGGACCCAGAACTTCCGGATAGCTGAGCAGAAAACCTACTTCAAGTCCTAATTTCAGCTCATAGTCCGTGATAAGCATCCTTACAGGTACTCTCCATTGTCCCATTCGTCCTTTGAGGTCTATTGCGACAAGACCATCCTTCAATTCCACGATGACGCCTTCTACATAATTTTCGGTAGAGGCATACTTCAATCTGTCCATCGATCCTCCTATTTATTCTTCTACTTCGTAGATCTCCATTCTCTTCTTGCTTTTCGGTAGAACTTGCTCATTTTCTACAAGCGCGATCTTTGTGCCGAGAACTTTTTCGATCATTTCAACGTTGTTCAGCTTAACGTTCGGATTCCATTTTCTTTCCGCTTCTTTCACTTCTTCGCCTGCCATTACAGTCTTAAGCATTGCGACCGCACGGATAGCGTCTTCTTCGCAAAGTGTGTTGTTTGAAAGGATCTCATTCTCGATACCTTGAGCGGATTTGTTGTTGTCGATCATGTTCTTCATGTACTTGTTACCGACGACCAATGCTCCCTGAACTGCTGAGTAAGAGATACCTACGACTTCAACACCTCTCATACCGATCTGCTCGTGGTGAGAAGCGAAGTCGATGTGGTTGTTTCCGAAACCTTCCGTTGTGATGATCGCTCCGTCAACATCCATTGCTTCGACCGTCATACCGAGTCTGTTCGATACATAGAATTTCTCTGCGTTGATCTGTGGAGATCCGACAAAAATAACTCCTGCCAAGTCGATCTCTTCGTCTTTCATCGCTTCAAGTACCAATGGCTCTCTGAAGTAATGTCTGGAGTTCTCTTTGGAAGCAGGTCCGATACATGTAAGAGCGTGGATACCGCCGTCAAGTACTTCAAGTGGAGAAAGTACTACCGGAAGGTTACCGAGGTCTACGTTCGGTTTTGCTCCAAGTGTTCCTACAGGCTCTACCGGAAGGATCAAGTTGTCGTGCATCGCACCCTGTCCCATGATCTCTTTTACTACTACTACTTTTTTCTTGCCCGGTCTTCTCTTTTGTACGAACTCTTCTTCTGCAACTACTAGAGACTCGTCCGCTTTCTTAAGTGCTTTTCGGATCTCTTCAGTGATGTAGTCGGAAGCTTTGTGAGCTGCCAAAGGTCCAGGTCTTTCCATGTTTGTATGTGCTTTGATCGTAACTTCCGTTTTGATGAAGATCTCGCCCTTGTCCGGTGCTCCGGGTCTTCCCCACATGATGTTTCTGTCAAGCTCGCCTTCAGAAGAACCGAACTCTCCGATCTGTACGCCGCCTTCATCTGTTCCGGTAACCATCATGATAACGCCGTCAAGAACTCTTGTAACACCTGTTCCCAGTTCGCCTTCTTCTTTTGTAGCGATCGGCTGAACGTCCATGATCGTTTCGGAATAAGTACCGTATTTGTCCGGTGTGATGATGTCCAGTTTCATATTTACGACAAGCTCTTGTGTTCCTGCCGCTTCTTTTTCGATGCCTTCTCGAATGTATAGCGTCGTTCCCTCGATCTTGGTTTCAGGTCCGAACTCTACTTTTTCGATCTTGAAATGTCTTCTCTTGAGTGAACGGATCACTTTTTCCGCGCCTGCTGTCGCTACCGGTGCTGCCGCTTCTGCCGCTGCCGGAGCCACTACGCCTGCTGCCGCCGCTACCGCTGCCGGTGCAACGCCCATTTGAGCTGCTACGCCAAGCGGGATCTCAAGATCGATATTTCTTCCTTCTCCGATGTGGATGCGTACTGTTCCTGCATTCCCTGTGACCGGAGCTACAGATGCTACAGGAGCTACCGGCGCTACCGCTTCCGCCGCCGGAGCAGCCTCTGCTTTAGCTTCTGCTGCCGGTGCCGCTACACCTTCCACAACATCTCTTGTAAGAGGAGTAAGTGCATCCACTGTCTTCGTCAGTTTTGCACCGAGGACCTCCTCGATCGTTAATGTGTCGTCACCGATATTTAGTAGTCCGGAATCTACCAGATCCGGAAAAATAGCCGGGTCCTCAAGGTTTGATACCTCAATAACAGTCCCTGCTTCAAATCTGCAGCATGATACTGCGGGGTCTTTAGCGTGAGCTTTTGCTGTTTCAATTGTTATTGACATTTGCTTCCTCCTTGTAAATAATTTTTCATATTAAATTATGATCTATTCATAAATTGAATATCCTTGCTGTCTCGAGGATCACTTCTTCTTGCGATACAGTCTATGCCCACCTGCTCTAAGCGCATGGTCTGTACTGTGGTACACCGGAACTCCTAACCTAGGAGCTACTTGCATAACTGTGTTCGTTCAGTCCTCGCAGGTGCCGGTCAGAATGACCTCCGCACCCATTCTCTTCAGTTCTAAAACTTTTTCAGCCTGTCCCGGGCAGATCCCCGGCAAAGTACAGCGGAATCTTCCGTTGATCTCTTCCATTCGTTTACATTTTACGGAAGCAACGACCTCCGCACCCATTCCGTTTGCGATCTCAGTCAATCGATCCAGCTGAGCACCACACTCACATTCGATCACACCGACTTTTCGATGGTCTTCCGGAAAAGGCATCGACACGATGATACCGCCCAGCGTTTTGGTGACAGGCGAATCTTCTTGTGCATTCTTTCCGGTAAAAGGTCCTCCTGCAATGATCTCTCCGTGCGGCTCGATATATCCGCCGGATCTTTGGATATATTCTCCGATCTCAACTCCGATCGGAACATCCATATAGACGGTCTCGTTCTTTACTCGTCCCGTGACGGTCAGATCCTTTGTGATAACAGGCATCTTGTCTTCGATCGCCCGTGCAACATTCTTCAAAGTCTCGACATTCGATATGATCGCATTCGCTTCGCTCGGAAGTGCTCCCAACGGAAGTTCTACACCAAGCAGCTCTCGAACGATCACGCGCTCATCCCCTGCAGGATACATATCCGGAAGGAATTTCACTTCGATCCCTTCAAATGCCTTCGCCGCTCTTGCAACCGCGATCATCTCCGCCTGATGCTTCGGTTTGATCGCCACATAACCATGTGTAGCACCCGTGATATCCATCACATACTTCATTCCGCGAAGCACGATCTCAGGATCTTCGCGAAGCAGTTTCATATTATGTCCGAGCAACGGCTCACACTCCGCGGCATTCGCAAGAATGTAGCCCCCGTCCAGCTTTGCTTTGAATTTTACATGAGCCGGGAAACCCGCTCCGCCGGAGCCAACGACTCCCGCCTCCTCGATCAAGGCAAGATGATCTTCCGATCGCAGTCTTACATAATCATCAAGGTCGATATCTCCTGTGGACTCGATCGTGATTTTCGTTTCGTCTACGTCAGTTACCTTACCGTTGACACTGGAGTGGATGTTGGCACCCAAGCCTGTCGGACTTGCTATCAGCTGTCCTCTTTTGACCTCGTCGCCTACTTCGACGATCGCCCGGCAAGGAGCCCCGACATGCTGCCTTAAGGGTAATACGATTTTCACTCTCCTACCTCCATTTCCTTTTGAACAACGTTAAATTTGGATAATTGCTTGTCATCTTTAGCTGTAAAAAAATGAACTCCTATAACGTTCCTTTATAGTTATTATATGATATTCTTATCATTTATGCAAGCGTCCGATTTTCGTCACAAAAAAAGAACTTTGTCCAAGTTCCCTTTTGTTTCATTGGTTTTGCTGTCCTAAAACGATCGTCAGATACGATAGTAAAAATGACCGTTTTTCGTCATTGTCGAATTTTGGACATATCCTTCTCTTATGCTCTCGACAAACGACCTCGTTTGCAATCGCTTTCAAACGATATCGTCCGTATCGATAATGATCGTATTTTATTTTTGATCGGATCGATCTTTGTATGATAAAGCAGAGCAGCGTTTCACAACAATACATCATATGCTTTGAGCGAAAAACTCTCCCGATCGACCTCAGCTTTCACTCTGTGTTGGATTTTTGAGCAGAGCGATCGAAAGACCTGTGAGCGTTCCTATCTTCTCTTCTTCGGTTTTTTCCCCAGATCGTAGAGCTCGATCTTATACATCAAAGTAGTGCGGGGGATATTCAGCGTTCGAGAGGCTTGCGATTTGTTCCAGTTGCAGCTTTCAAGCACTTCTTCGATGATATGTTTTTCGTATTCGCCGACTGTTTTGGCAAGATCGTTGATCTGCGAATGAGAGCGTGAAAACTTGCTTGCACGCTCTTTGACGGCATAGGGCACCATGTCCATCGTGATCTCTTTGCCACCGCTCATCACGATCATGTGTTCCAAGATATTTTTGAGCTCGCGCAGATTGCCGCGCCAATCATAATCCAAAAGGATGTTCATCACTCGAGGCGAGATCCTCGGCTGATCCACATGATATTTTCCGGACAGCTGCTTCAAAAAAGAATCTGCAAGCAAGGTGATATCCGACCCTCTTTCACGAAGCGGCGGTATATTCAGCTCGATGACATTCAAGCGATAATACAGATCTTCCAAAAACTCGCCCCGATCGACCATTTCTTTGATGTCTTTGTTCGTTGCGGAAATGATCCTGGTATTGATCCGGATCTTCTTTTTGCTCCCTACGCGAGACAGCTGACTCTTTTGGAGCGCATTGAGAAGTTTCGACTGCATCTTCAGCGGCATATCGGCGATCTCCCCGAGATAGAGCGTCCCGCCGTCCGCCAGCTCAAACAATCCGGCTCGCTCCTCACCGTCTTCGTCGATCCCGAAAAACTCTTCTTCAAAAAGATCGCTCGGGATCGCACCACAGTTGACGCTGACAAAAACTCCGCTTCGTTTGCTCAAACGATGGATCTCCTGTCCCAGCGCCTTCTTACCGACACCGCTCTCGCCCAGGACGAATATATTCACATCCGATTTTGAGACTCTCGATACTTTGTACATCAACTCTTCCATCTGCGCACTGTTTCCGATCATCGCCGATGAGACATCGCTCATATTTTGTTTCTCCAGATAATGGATCCTCTCCTTCAGCGCATCCACCTGATCTTTAAGCGCGTCGATCTCACTGAGGTCCTTATCCACACACATCACGCCGATCATCTCTTCGTCTTTATATAAAAACTTCGCTTTTACCAAGGTACTGCACCCCGTTCGGGTCGCCTGATAGATATTCTGCTGTTCCTCCCTGGTCCGGAGCACATCGATGATGACCGTTCCCGGCAACACATCATCCATCGCCTTGCCGATGATCTCCTCTTTGGTCACATCGTAGATCAGCTCCGCCTTTTTGTTCCATACCGTAACGATCCCGTTTTTATCTACGACACAGATCGCCTCATCGATATCATCCAGTATAAAGTCTCTGGTCGCCACATCCCATAACAGTTCGTCTTTTTTCACGACAGCCTCCTCAACTTTTCTTGCTATTACTATATCATTTACACCCTTTTGTATGCAAATGTTTTTGTGATATCACAAGACAGTTGGCACTATAATCCAAAATTGATTTTTAGGTCTCTAAAATAGAATGATCGTTCTTTGGGTCGACATCAATATTACTTCTAATTTAGCTTTTGTACTGTCCGCCGTTTAGTTCTAATATTGTTTTCAAAAAATTTTTTTAGTGCTATAATTTACTAAAATCCCTAATAATAAGTTTACAGGAGTTTCAAATGAAATTTTTTACTAATATTTTTAAAAAATCTCCGCCTATAAAATCATATCCACCAGAGCTTGAGAAGCTTTTCGATATATATGAAGCATTTAAGCTTCAGTTTTTAATACCGGAATACATTTCAAGAAAAGATTACCTAGACCTAAAAACATCATTCTTGACCCTAAAAGAATATTTCGTGAGTATCATAAAGGAAGATTTATTTCGAAGCTATTGTGAGAAAAATTCAGTAGAATATACCAAAACACTATCTATATTCAACCAACTAGATCAAATGGATAGATTTGTGGATGAGCATAACGAAAAGTACATCCAACAAGAAAGAATAAATCTCAAAGAGTATCTGGATCATATTTTAAAAGAAATCGACGAGAATATTTTATTGGATAATAATCAACGAGAAGTTGTGATCAGTGACGAAGACTATTCCTTGGTAATTGCTGGGGCTGGTGCAGGAAAAACCACTACGATCGCTGCAAAAGTAAAATATCTCGTGGAAAAAAAGAATATTGATACAAGCCAGATCCTCGTAATATCTTTTACTAACAAAGCTGTCGAGGAATTGAAGGAGCGGATCAATAAGAATTTAGGTCTGGATTGTCCCATAACGACCTTTCACTCAGCCGGAAATGCTATCTTAAGAAAACATCTCGATAATGATCAGATCATCGTTCAACCCGGCACGATGTACTTTGTCCTTCAAGAGTATTTTAAAAAATCAGTACTACTTAACGAGAGAATGGTCAATAATATCATCTTGTTTTTCTCATTGTATCTAAACTCTCCGCCCACCGGTGATGATCTTAAGGAATTTTTTAAGACAGTCGCTACAGGTCGATACGATACGCTTAGAAGTAGCCTCGGAGAGTATATAGAAGAAGTTATAAATATTAGAACAAAGAAACACCATAGCATCACCAACGAACTTTTAAGATCCCAAGAAGAAGTCCAAATCGCAAACTTCTTTTATCTTAATCAGATCGATTACCAATATGAGCCGGTCTACCCTTTTAAAATCGCGAATTCTTTAAAGCCATATACTCCAGATTTCCTGATAAAACAAGGTGATCACATTGCGTATGTTGAGCATTTCGGAATCAGTCAAAATGGCGAAAGTAATCGATATTCTAACGAAGAGTTAAACTCTTACAAAAAAGCAATACAAAGCAAGATCAAAATACACGAAAAACACAACACCAAACTGATAACTACTTATTCTCAATACAACGACGGACGCCCACTAATAGATCATTTAAAAGAAGATCTTGAGAATAATGGTTTTTTGATCCGCCCAAGATCAAAAAAGGAGGTTTTAGAGAAACTTGTCCATTCAGAGCAATCTTCGTATATACACCAACTGATCGATCTGATATGCCGTTTCCTTTCAAACTTTAAAGCCAACGCTTATAGTCTTGAAGATTTCTCGAGAATGGTCGATTCTACCACGAGTGTGAGGAGTAAACTGTTTTTGGACATTTGCAAAGAGTGTTTTCTGGAATACGAAAGATTCCTCAGCGAAAATAACGCACTTGACTTTGACGATATGATCAACGAATCCGCCAGAATACTTCGTGAAGTCAGCGACATGAAGCAACAACTGAACTTCAGATATATAATCGTAGATGAATACCAAGATATATCCAAGCAACGTTATGACCTTACCACCGAATTATCCAAAGTAACAGACGCAAAAATAATAGCAGTTGGTGATGATTGGCAATCCATCTATGCATTCAGCGGTTCCGATATAGAGCTTTTTACCGAATTCGAGAAAAAAATGGGCTATGCTAAAGTTATGCAGATCGTTAACACCTATCGGAATGCACAAGAGGTGATCGATATCGCAGGAAACTTTGTCCAAGAAAATCCTGCTCAAATCAGAAAAAGACTTCGCTCTCCAAAAAATATCAATGATCCCGTAATAATCTACACATACGATAACTCTCGCAAGAAGAGTAGTTCTAAAAATACGCGAACCGGAGCAAATTATGCTATGGCACAAGCTGTAGAGAAGGCTATAGAGCAGATCCTATTTTATAACAAGCTGGAAAACAAACCGGAAAATAGCAATATTCTATTACTGGGTCGTTTTAATTTCGACGGAGATCTGCTAGAAAAGTCCGGTCTATTTGAGTTCCGCACACATCGAAGCAAAATTCACTCAGTTAAATATCCTCGTTTGGATATCACTTTTATGACTACCCACTCCTCAAAAGGGCTCGGATATGACAATGTTATTATTATCAATGGAAAAAATGAACAATATGGATTCCCTTCCAAGATACAAAATGATCCGGTACTAAATTTTGTAACAAAACGTGATTTATCAATAGAATATGCCGAGGAGAGACGATTATTTTATGTAGCAATGACCAGAACAAAAAATCGGGTTTTCTGTATCGCGCCTGAAAAAAATCCTTCAGAGTTCCTCTTAGAACTCAAGAGAAACTACACCTCTGTAAAACTTCAAGGAGAATGGAACGAAGAACTGAACGACCATGATCAAAACCAGAAACGTTGTCCGATCTGTAACTTCCCATTACAGTATCGTTTTAAGAAATCTATCGGACTTCCCCTGTTTATTTGCACAAATGAACCTGAGATCTGTGGATTCTTAACAAACGACCTAAAGGGAGAAAAAATGAGCATCCAGAAATGTAAAAAATGCATCGATGGATATCTTATAGTAAAATCCTCAGCAGATAATACCAGAGATCCTTTCTTAGGTTGCACAAACTACGCAAAAAATGGTACAGGATGCAATAATACGATATCCAAAGCTGAGTACTATCATTTATTCGACAAAAAAAGTTTGTTTAAACCTTCATCAAACTATGTAGATAAAAATGTTCAAATCGAAGATATCAACGAAAAAAACTTATTAGAATATGATCCGGCAAACAACCTATCCGACTCGCTATCAACAGATAGCATGGATCTTGAATTAAAGAAAGAAGCTTTGCAACAACATTCGAAACCGATCCCTAGAAAAAACAAACCTCAAAACATTTATTATAACGAGGTAAACTTGATAGACCTCATCGGGATCGTTTTGGAAGCTGTCGATGAAATAAGTCAAATTCACTTTTTTGGCATTACAATAACAACCGCTGTGTTAAAAGAATATAAAAACAAAAAAATTCAAGAGTACAGACTTGATAAGCTGAATGCATACGGTCGACTGAAACACATTGATCACGATACCATAGAAACTACACTTCGTTGGCTGATCGAGAATGATTATCTCCTTCAGAGAAAAGGGCTATATCCGGTGTTACACATGACCCACAAAGGTAATCACTACAAAGAACTTATTACGACCCCTCAACTTAAAAGCCTGCTGAACATCCTTCAAAAAGATCTCGATCATAATGATTTGTAAAATTATTGATCGAAAGATATGTAAAATGCTTTCTCAGGGTACTTCACTTTTAAGAGCCCAAAAATAATCTAAAAAGACCTGTCATCATCAGATATGAAAATCTAGTGACGACAGGTCTTTCATTTAACTAAAGATATATCAAAATAATTTTTCAAAGCTATAGATCAGCTTGCCGTTTTGTCTTCTAAAGCTGAGCATACGATAGTCGGTGTCGGCATTCCCTTTGGCGACAGCATTGTCTATGATGCTGATGTAGCTGACGCTGCCTTCCGCATAAGAGGAGAAGCCGTTCCCATAGGAGACCACATAGATATTTTTGGTTGCGGACGCTTCATTCACCAATTTGCGGAAGATCTTTTTCTCCGCCGGATCGAGTTCAAATTTTCCGTTGAACAGGATCACCACATCTTTGTCACCGCTTGAGAGCGCATTTTTGAGTGCAGTCCACTGACCGCTCGTTCCGCCGATCCCTTTTGAAATGCTCAGTCCAAGGAAAGTCGCTCCGTTGCTGCTCAAACGCTGTCCGCTTTGGTGGATCGATTCTTTGGTTCCTTTGAGCGAATTGCTGAGTTCATGGTTTTTATTGAACATATTGACGGCAACTTTTGCTCCGGCGGATCGCTCAACGACTTTCGCATTGAGTACCTGTCCGAGCACATCATTTTTGTCCGAGCTTCCGTTGGATATGATCGCAAAGTCCATCACGCCATTTGGCTCACTGAGATCCGGATCTTTCATATCGATCCCTGTCACTGTGATCGGAAGAGTGGTCGAAGCACCTCCTGAACTGATATTCAGGACCCCGCTGCCGCCGGATCTCGCGGTGATCGTTCCGTTGTTGTAGCTCACATCGACTCCGCTTCCGGTGACGGTGATCGCGCCGAGTTTGACCGGGTTCATCGAATGGTCGAATCCTTGTACGATGAGTTTGACGGAGTCGCCCTGCACGATGCTCTCGGTCTCAAGGACCGCTTCGAGTTTTGCCAAAGTCCCTCTCGACTCATTGTTCACGAGTGCCAGCCCGTTGATCAGCTTTCGCTCTTTGCCGACGAGATGATTCGTGATCTTGCCGTTGATGATAAGCTCGGAGGATCCTCCCCCATCGAGCATCATCGCATCCCGTACATTCTGAGTTTTGAGGAAGTTTGCCACATCGCTCTCGGTCATCCCGATATAGGCACCGGTCCGACCGTCATTGACCATGAACACCAGTTTGTTGTCATAGGTCACTCCGACCGCAGTCCGCTGAGATCTCCCTTTGATCTGATGGGTGATCGGAGTGGGCTGTCCGTTGCGCAGGATCATCGTTCCGCCGCCGATCGCGGTGGTCATATTATTGTAGACCTGTTCCGCACTGCTGCTGAGACTGACGATATCGCCGACCGTAAATTTGCTTTTCAGTTCGTTTGCTTTTGCTCCGCTGACTACGACGACATATCCGTTCGCCGGGATCGGAGCTGCCGGCTGTGCATCACGGATCTCCCGAACGATCGAGTCTTCCACGATCATCTCGGTCAACGAAAGCTTCTCGCTCGAGCCGATCGAAGTCTTGCGATACTCCGGTGTAAATACGATAGGGTATGCAAATGTACCGGAATGTTTGTTCACGCTGATCGACTGATAGCTCTGTCCGTTGGAGATATCATTCATCGTCACGCCGGAAGAAACATAGTCAAAAACGATATTTTTCCCTTCCAGGATCATCGATGCCATCTCTCCGTTTTTGTACGAAGGTGAAGAAAGCATCTTCCCTTTTTCAAACATTATGCCGGTCGAATAACTCGGTTTGCTCGTCTGAAAAAAATCCCCGTTGATCGATACGACTGCATTGGGATTTTGTCCAGCCAGAACAGACAGTTCCTGTCGATCGATAAATCCGGTGTTTTTATTGTATAAAAGATCCAGTCCGAGCGCAGGATCACTCAGATCCGCAACGGTCAGATAGATCGACTGCACCCCGTTCTCAAAAGTCTGCACGATCCTTTTGTGACTGATCCCTCGGCTGACTGCGATCTCATAAGAGCTCTCGTCGATCATCGTTGCGTAACTGACCGCCGTCATCATCTGAATGACCGCAAAGGAAGCCAGAGCGATCTTTTTTACTTTGCTGTTGATATATCCTTTATTCCACTTCATCATTTCACCGTCCTTCGTCCTTATTATAAGCGATATATTTTGTGATGCGATTACAGCCATGTTACACTTATGCAACAAATCTGTGGATCTTTATGTTCAGCTCGTCCGACGAAGCCCCATCCGAATGAGAGAAAACGCCGCAAACACAAATATATTGAGGATGACGACACTCGCCCCCGGCGGTGTGGCAAAGCGATAACTCATCATAAGTCCGTTGACAAAACAGAAGATCGAGATCATCGCCGAGCTGAGGATCACCGTTTTGAAATGCCGGAAAACGCGCATCGAAGTGAGTGCCGGAAAGATGATCAGACTCGAGATCAGCAATGCCCCCATGATCCTCATCCCCAGAACGATCGTGATCGCGGTCAAGAATGCCAAAAGCATATTATAAAAGGAAGAGTTTACCCCCGTCGCCTTTGCAAAGACCTCATCGAAAGTGACCGCGAACAAATGATTGTAATACATGATAAAGAGCCCCAGCACGAGAACGCTCAGTGCGATGCTCAAATAAACATCCGCTTTGCTCATCGCCAAGATGCTGCCGAACATATAGCTATATAGATCGGTACTCATTCCTTTTACCAAAGCTACCACCGTCACCCCCACCGCAAGTGCAGAAGTCGAGATCAACGCGATCGCCGCATCCCCCTTGATCTTGCTTTTTTCGCTGAGACGAAGCAGTAGGAAGGCGGATATCACGACGACCGGGATCGCGATATGAAGCGGTGCTACATTGAGAGCGGTCGCGACCGCCAAAGCACCGAAGCCCACATGCGAAAGTCCGTCCCCGATCATCGAGTAACGTTTCAACACCAGATTCACGCCCAAAAGCGATGCGCACAGCGAAACGAATACGCCGACGACAAATGCGCGCACCAAAAAATCATAGCTGAACATCTCTTGAAACATACTAATCATGGACGACCCCTCCAAGAAATGCCTTCCCGATGCTTGTATTCAAATAATCATCTTTGGTTCCCGAGAACAGCACTCGATTGCGCAGATGCAAAATATGAGTTGCCGGATCGATCGCCGCACCGACATCATGCGAGACCGTGATGACGGTGATCCCCTGCTCCCTGTTCAACATTCTTATCACATCATAGAGCTCTTTGGTGACCAAAGGATCCAGCCCTGCGACCGGCTCATCCAACAAAAGAAGCTTCTTGGTCGCACAAAGTGCCCGAGCCAACAAGACTCTCTGCTGCTGTCCTCCCGACAGCTCCTGATAGCTTTTCTTCTGAAGATCTTCGATCCCCAGCAAACGCATATTCGACAAAGCATGCTCCCGATCCGCTTTGCTGTAAAACGGGAACAGTCCTTTGTGATTGAGGCAGCCCGACTGAACGACCTCATATACCGAAGCCGGAAAATCTTTTTGCGCCGAATTCTGTTGCGGCAGATAACCGATCTCATTCTGCTTCAGCCCGTCTCCCAGCCGGATCACGCCCTTCAAAGGCTTTTTCAGCCCCAAGAGTGCCTTGATCAAGGTACTTTTTCCCGATCCGTTTTCTCCCAATATGCACAGATAATCTCCTGCGTCGACTTCCAGATCCAGACCGTCCAAAACGATCGTATTTTCATAACCGAGGGTCACACCCTCACATTTTATCAAAGACATTTCTCTCTCCCTCAGATCGATATGATCCATTCAAAATTTTGAACCGCATCCCCAAAAACATCCGGGACTTATATCATCAGACCGAATACTTTTTTTAACAGTTTTTTCTTGATCACATCCCATTCAACCATTATATCATCGCAAAAAAACGCCGTCAACAAAACATAGTGATCAGGTAGGGATCGGTAACAGATCCTTCATCTTTTGCGGATCTTTTCTACGATCGATTCCGATCCCCATAGATGATACTTCCAAAGTTCCGTCGGATCAACGTATCGATCGCATCGAATAAAGAATGAAATTCCTTTTCATGCTATTATCCAATAAGATCACCGGATAAATATAGTTCCGTTCTGATACAACGACGAAACGGGCGGAGCATCATTCTCTATAAACTATAAAAATAAAAAATTATTAAGTGCTGATCTAAAGAATAATAGTATTATGTGCTGATCTTATCGATATCGCAGGATCTTCTTCTACGCAACAAAAAGGCTGACTCGTTTTGAGAGCCAGCCTTGAATTATTTATTAAGCTTCGTGCTTCAGTGCCGCTTTGGATCTTTCGTAAGCTTCTCTTTCCGCATCCGTCATCTTCATCTGACCGAATCCTAAGAATGCCATCAGAATAGAAATAACCGGATTCAAGATATTAAAGAAGCAATATGGAAGATACTCTTGGGTCGACACCTTCAATGATCGGGTCATCGCAGCCCCACAGGTATTCCACGGAATAAGCGGTGATGTGATCGTTCCGCCGTCCTCAAGCGTTCTCGAAAGGTTTCGAGGCGAAAGTCCTCTATCCGCATACGCATCCTTATACATACGACCCGGAATAACGATCGATAGATACTGGTCGGATGCGATCACGTTGATGAAGATCGATGAGAAGATCGTAACGAATACCAATGAACCTGTTCCTTTCGCAAGCTTCAGCAAGGAACCTGCAAGAACCTCCAGCATTCCGGTCGCCTCCAATATACCGCCGAAGGAAAGCGCACAGATGATCAGAGACACCGTCCACATCATCGACTGCATACCACCGTTACTAAGCAATTTCGCGCTGTTGACCTCCGCGATAAGCTCCATCGGAGCACTCGCCAATATCGCCGTATCCGCTCCTGTAACGCCCGAATCGATCGCAGCCTTCAACGCGTCCGCCAATTCTGCCGCAGCCTCGCTCATCTCAAAAGAATATCCGTTTTGAAGGATATCGATCAAACTTCCCAGACCGACGCCCTGGAATACGACCGCAAAGATCGCACCCAAAGTTACTCCGCCCAAAAGCCCCGGGATCGCCGGTACCTTGAAGATGACCATTGCGATGACCAAGATCGGCGGCACGATCATCAACAGATTGATCGTAAAATTGCTGTCCAATACGGAAAGCATCGAATCGATGGATGCTGCATCCAGCTGCTGTCCCGCATATTTTACAGACATCACACCAAAAATGATCAATGTGATAATATAAGAGGGTCCTGTCGTATAGATCATATGACGGATATGATCGAACAGAGTCGCTCCCGCCATCGCAGGCGCAAGGTTCGTCGTATCGGAAAGCGGAGACATCTTATCCCCGAAATATGCTCCCGAGATGATCGCTCCTGCTGCCACCGGCGCAGGGATCCCGATCCCCTGACCGACACCGATCAGCGCGACCCCGACCGTTCCTGCCGTTGTCCACGAAGAACCGCTGGCGATCGATACGATCGAGCAAAGGATCACCGCCGCTACAAGAAAAATACTCGGCGATATGATCTGAAGTCCGTAATAGATCATCGAAGGCACGATCCCTCCCATGATCCATGAACCGATCAGCATACCGATGATCATTAGAATAAGGCAAGCCTGCATCCCCATATTGATCGTCTTGAGGATCCCATCCTCCAGATCCGCCCAAGTATTGCCCAACATAAAGATCGCAACGGCAACCGCAACACACGAGCCCGCTACCAACGGGATATGCGGATCCTGCTCAAAAACTACAAGTCCGACATACAGGAAAACCATCAATGCCACAATCGGAATCAGCGCTATGCCTAACGTTGGTTCCTTTTTCGTTCTTTTCTTAATCCCTTCCGACATAAGAACCTCCTAAGTATGTATTTTTTTATATCTATCACCTTGTGGTGCATAGAACTCCCTAAGACCCTGACAAAAAGACCTTTTACTCCTCGTTCGGACATCGTGCTTTGCTCCATACGCTCCAACATCCTACAGCAATCCTTTTCCTCAAGATTCTAAAAACATAATAACGAACTCTTGCCAAAATGTCAACAAAAAAATGCCAAGATCTGCTTAAAAAATGAATAAACGAGCTTGAAAAAATCGAGGCTGTTAACGTTACCTCGTCTCAAGCTCGCTTAAAATCACCTTTACGATCGATCCGCGATCCGATCCGACCGATCCAAAAATAAAAAACAACGGACTTTATTTATTCTAAAATATCTGAGTAAATTTACACTATCTCCATCCAGTATCTCGTAACGCATCATAACAGGAATGCCCGGCGGATAAGGGATGATGTCCTCCGCCAAGATCCGTCCGGCAGAGTTTTCGGCATCGACCTCTTCCACAACAACGGCTGCCTTTGTAGAAAGATCTTCCTTCGCCTGCACGTCCGAAAAAGTGCGATCCTTCTTCACCGGACTTTCACAAAGACTTCCCATCCTTTTTTCAAGCTCTGCGATCTGTGCGTTCTGCAGCCTTTTCATCCGTGGCAACAATATGCTGCGCGGTCCGTGCAAAAAGCGATCCTCTTCTCCAAGATCTTCTCTGCCCCGCTCCTCCTTCGTGAGTTTTTCCACGCTGTCGATCACCGCATCGACAAGACGTTCGATATCTTCATCCGTATGCACGATCCCTACCATAAAAAGGATCATATCCCCGATCGTCATCTCACATTGGATCTTATGATCCCGGCGAAGTATCTC
>JAUMYO010000115.1:0-1875 GCA_030528605.1 Peptostreptococcaceae bacterium
AAAGAAAGGGTAATGTTTATGAGGGAATATATCATAAAAACAGTGGATGTAAATTATCAGATCCAAGATCTCAAGATACTGGATCAAATATCTCTTCAAATAGAAAAAAACCATTTTATCGGATTGGTAGGACCGAATGGAAGTGGAAAAACAACTTTTATAAAACATTTGTATCGTGCGATAAAACCCTCAAAAAAAGCAGTGTATATCAACGGCAATGCGATCGAGGATATGACGCAGAAGCAATTGGCTCATGCCTTAACTGTTATGAAACAGGAGAATACATCGGATCTTGAATATACAGTTTTTCAAATGGCGATCATGGGAAGAGCACCCTACCGAAGGTCCTACGAAAGTTATCGTAAAGAAGATGAAGAATTGGCAGAGCGATTCCTTCGCAGCGTTGGAATGTATGACAAAAAAGACAGATCATTTTCGACTCTATCCGGCGGAGAAAAGCAAAGAGTGCTGATCGCCAGATCATTGGTACAAGGCGCAGATATTCTACTACTCGATGAACCGACGAATCACTTGGATATTTTTTATCAACTTTTTTTGATCCAAACGATCAAAGATCTGGATAAGACGGTCATTTCGGTTTTCCACGATCTGAACCTTGCCGCGTCTTATTGCGATCATTTGTATGTACTAAAAAATGGGAAGATCGTACAGCAAGGGACAGTAAAGGAAGTTATTACAAAAGAAATGCTGCGGAAATGTTTTTCTGTGGAAGCGGATATTATCGATCATAATGGGAAGCCCTATGTCATCTATAAAGAGCCGATCAAAAATACAATGACCCGTACATAACGCGGGATCCGATGATCCGGCAAGTGTTAACGGAGCCGCCATATACGATCAAAAGAACAAGGCGAGCTCTGTTGATCGACCGAGGGATGTCCGTAGAACAAACGCAACGATGATGCGATCGGTAACAAAATATATTGCAAAACACGATCTGTTGTTTTAGAATAGGATCAGACCATGGTCGTGCTATTTTGCAGGAGCGATACAGTCTGTAGGGTATGCTTTGCTTCGGACCGATCGTTTCGCGGTGGATCAAAATATTAGATTTGAAGGTAGATCGTATGATAAGGATAAGTAATGTTTCAAAAGTATATAAGATTAGGGAACGATCGGACAAGGGGTTATTCAGCAATCTTTTCAAAGGAAATTACAAGCATGTTGAAGCGGTGAAGAATATCGATCTTTGTATCGGTGAAGGCGAAAGGGTCGGGCTCATCGGATCAAACGGAGCAGGCAAAACGACGACGCTAAAAATGCTGGCAGGGCTGATCCATCCGACGGAAGGCTCGATCGACATCAATGGCTTTGAACCGAAGAAGTTGCAAAATGAATATCTGATGGAGATCGGTCTGGTCATGGGCAACAAGAGTCAGCTCTGGTGGGATATTTCCTCATACGATTCTTTTTTGTTGGAAGGATATATCTATGGCTTACATAAGGATGAGATCGAGAGGAGGATCGAGGAGCTGGCGGATCTTCTCGATGTAAAGCCATTGCTCAAAACGCCGGTGCGAAAGTTATCTCTAGGGGAAAGGATGAAGATGGAGCTGATCCTGGTCCTGCTCCATCAGCCGTCGATCCTGTTCTTGGATGAGCCGACCTTAGGGCTGGACATCATCTCGCAAAAGAAGTTAAGGGAGTTCATCAACCGGTATAATTCGGAGCGAAGATCCACGATGATCATCACGAGCCATAATATGCGAGATGTTGAAGAATTGTGCGATCGGGTGATCGTGATAGATCGCGGCTGTATCATCTACGATGGTCTTATTGAAGATCTGAAAGCCTATAAGGGAGAAAGTGATTTTGAAGAGATCATTTCAAAATTGCTTGGAGGAAGTTCGGAAG
>JAUMYO010000115.1:1975-3462 GCA_030528605.1 Peptostreptococcaceae bacterium
CCGTTTTGGGCGGATATTCCTATCGGCAAATGATCACATATTTTGTGCTGGTCTCGCTCTTGCACGATGTGCTGGATGTCCGCAGCAATACCGTAAAGCTTGCGGAAATGATAGAGGATGGGAGCATCCATAATCATCTGTTGAAGCCGATCGGATTTTTTTCTTTGAATTTCAGATTGTATAAGGCGGAGAAGCTCATTTATCTGATGAGCATCTCGATCCCGTATGCGATTTTATGTCTCATCCTCCACAAGCACCTTTATCTCAAAGCGGATCATTTGCTCTTTTTTATCATCTCCTTGGGTCCGGCTTTTGTACTGAAGTATTTTATGGGCTGCATCCTGGGGTTGCTGACGACTTGGATCGAAGAGATATCCGGTCTGCTGGATCTTTGGAACAATATCGAAAGGTTTTTGTCGGGCGGACTGATCCCGCTGTCGATCTTACCGGGAAAAGTTTTTATGATCCTTTCTTTTCTGCCGTTCAAATATACGCTTTTCGTTCCGGTCGATATCTATATGGGAAATATGGATGCGGCGGCGATCTATCAGGCATTGGCGATCCAGATCGGATGGTGTGTCGTTTTTGGACTTTTGCTTATGGTCGTAAAAGAAATGGCTTTTCGAAAATATTCCGGCTACGGTTCATAGGAGAATGTAAGTGAAATATATCAAACTCTATTTTAATTTTATGAAAAACAGTTTTCGGCGCGATACGATGTACCGGTTCAATTTTTTTGTCAATATGTTTACCGTCGTATTGGGTTATGTTTCCAATATCTTGTTTTACTTCTTTTTGTATGATGCCGGGATCGAGAACATCTCCGGCTGGACAAGGTATCAGATCTATATTTTGCTGGCGACCGTATGGATCATCGATTCCATTTTCGGAGGGGTATTCTTTTTCAATCTGATCAAAGTGCCTGCGAAAGTCAAAAATTATGAGCTGGATGGGGTATTGACGAAACCGGTGAACTCGATTTTTATGATCGCCCTCAGACAATGCAACTTCGGATCGTTGGCAGGCGTGTTTTTCGGCATCGGTTTTTTGGTCTATGCTTTGATCCGGGGCAATATCGAGGTCGGACTTGTCCATCTGATCTTCTATGTCGTTTTGATCTTGTGCAGCGTGATGATACTGTTTAGCATTTTGTTTTTAATGGTCACTTTTTCGTTGAGATTTGTGCGGATACAGGGATTGATCAAAATGTTTTGGACGATGATGGATGTCGGTAAAAATCCGTATTCGATCTATCCGAACGCATTGAGGATGTGCTGCATATTCATCATACCGGCTCTTACGATATATAATTTTCCGGCTCAAGTGTTGATGGATGGCGGATATATCCCCGGGATGAGCCTCATAGGGACATCGCTGCTGGCGATCGCTGTCACGAGCATTTTTTTGATGATAGCGGTCGTGTACTTCAAGAGATCGCTAAGGTTTTATTATCAATAGAGAAAGGACTGTCGCAAAACATAGATCTC
>JAUMYO010000019.1 GCA_030528605.1 Peptostreptococcaceae bacterium
TGCCTCATCCCCGGATCTAATGATCCGGATCTGATCCTAAGATCTCTCTGATCTTATTTTCCATTGCGATCGCAAACTCCCTATGCCCTTGCTCCGTCAGATGAATACAGTCGATCGGATCGTTGGCTGTTACAAATTCATTCGCATCCATCCAATGACAACCCAGCAGATCGGCGATGTTCTTATACTCTTCCCGTAAACCTTGAGACTTTTCTGCACATCCTTTTCCCATCACGGCAAGAGCAAAAGTCTTTTCGTATTCTTTTTCGATGTTTTTGGGTACAACGATAAGGATATTCGGTTTACCATTCACCCAACATTCCGTAGACATCGCTTTTTGCACTAATCGCTTAAGCCCCAGGGCAATAACTGCAGACGATGCACCGAATCGCTCTTTGGTGTCATTCGTTCCAAGCATGATAATGAGCAAAGAGATCGGCTTGTGACTGAGCAGACAAGGAGTAATATAGTTCACCCCGGCACGACATTCCTGTACCGGGTCTTCAAAAGTTGTCGTTCTGCCGTTGAGTCCTTCTTCGATAATATGAAAGCGATCACCGATCCTCTCACTCAGGATGCCTGTCCATCGCTGAGACTTCAGAAATCTACCCCCATCAGACGCTCGAAATCCATGCGTATTCGAGTCACCGAAGCAAACGATATTTTTCATTTATTCCCTCCATTTTATACTAGTTTAATTCTCACCGGAAACAGATCAACATAAATCTTCCGGATACTTCCTCCAACCGATGTAACTATCAAATTTTGAGCCCCTCTGCATCCATGCGCAATGTATAGAAAAACTGCAGCCATTGTGGTTGTCTTTCCATTTCTACCGCCAAGTTCAGCAATCTTCTCTTGCCAACTCGCCGGTCGATCAACGCGAGCATTTTCAATATCAGGTCATCGGATCGCAGCGCATCGTCGATATCTATTTGCAAGAACTTTTCTATAGACTTCATCACTTGATAGGTCGAAAATGCTCCATCCAGGATCTGCCTTTTTTCGATATATTCTTCAACTGCTCTATTTTCTTCATCATGATCAAAAGAACCATTCTCGCTCCAGACTCTCATCGGGACTTCCATCGCCCTTTTCATCTCTTTTTCAAGATGGACATAACCTTTGTTATAATAGTTGTAAGTATTGCCCATTACATATTCTTTGTCGTCCACTCGTACACAAACACGAGCCTCATTATCATGCGATCCGCGATAGTGTGTAAAGAAATACTTCACCCTGCCTCGCAATTTTTCACACAATAAATTTTGCTCAAGCTCCTTTCGAATACTACTCCATGATCTCGCCATATCTCTCTCTTTCAAATCATAGCTTCTGTTCGATCCCTTTCAAAAAAGCGATCCCCTCAGCAATATCTTTTTCATCCGGATGTTTTCGATTGATCCCGCCGATAAGTTTGAATGGACCGAAAGTATCAAAACCTTTACACTCAAACTCTCCAAGAACTTCAAATCCCTTTTCCTGTAAAAACTTAGAGAATCTGCGGATCATCGTGCCTTTACCCATTCCGCTTGTACAGATGGCGATCGCCTTTTTCGGCAGCGTTTTGTTTTCATCTAAGAACTTGTAGATCGATCCGTGCATTTTGAGCGCAAAAATACCCGATGCATAACCGATCACATCATGATCCGACAGATCAAGATCTTTATCCAGCATCAGGTCAAACAGATCGACATCACAACTTGAGGCGATCCCTTTTAACAGTTTTTCTGTATTTTTGTGGTGTACCGATACGTACACGATCGCTATTTTTGCCATTATTCTCTCCTTCATAAAAATAAGGTTCAAAAGTTTTTCCAGCTTCCTTATTCCCTCACAAAAGACAATTGGACATTCCTGTACTCAATTGGTTTACCGATCGTTTATATTATACTATTTTTCGACTTCTCCTTCAATCCAAGTTTCTTTCATACGATATTTTGTTGAATTCGCCCCTCTGTATCTTTTGATCTTCATGTAATGGATCTTCAAACTCTCGGTGCTTTCTTTGAAAAACAAAAAATGTTTTCTTTGCCTTGGAATATAAGGAAAAGGAAAACATTTCAGGTCTATATTTTTATTCGATATCGGACAAGAGTTCCTCCCGTCTCTTTTTTTTGAACATCGATCCCATACTCAGCCCCGCAAAGGATCTTGATCCTCTGATCTACATTACTCATCCCGATGCCACCCAGTTTTGTCCGGATCAGATTGTTATCGTTTTTTCTGTCCGGATCATATCCGACCCCGTTATCTTCAACAGTCAATAATAAATGATCACCTTGTCGTTCATAATGTATCCGGATCTGCCCCATCCCCTTCATCGGACGGATCCCATGGTAGATCGAATTTTCTACGATCGGTTGGAGGATCGATTTAGGGACTTGAGATGAAAGCAATTTTTCATCCCCCTCGATCCGGTAACTGATCTTGTCTTCATATCTTTTTTGTTGGATCTTCAGGTAATTTTCCGCATGCGCAAGCTCCTGCTCCAAAGTTACTACGCTTTGATCGATGTTCAGTGACAGACGCAGCATCTCTCCAAGTGCTTTGCTGACCTCTACTACCTTTTTATTTTCACCAAACTCGGCGAGCCATAGGATCGTATCCAGCGTATTATAAAGAAAATGAGGATTGATCTGACTCTGTAATGCCTTCAATTCAAAGATCCGTTTCGCGTTTTCTTTTTGGGCGATATCTTGCGTCAATATGCGGATCCGATCGATCAGCGCATTATATTCTTCCGCCAGATGGATGATCTCTACCGAACTTTTCGGATCGATCGTCAGATGACCCCAGTTTTCATCAAGCTCCATCATTGCATTCTGTAATTCCACGATCGGCTTGGTCAGACGATGCGAGAGCAGAAGACCGATAAAAAGACCGGATGCGATGAGCAATATATTTACCAACGCGATCGTTCCGATATAACTGTCTTTAAGATCTTCTACGCTTTCCATCGAAGACACGCCGACAAGAGTCCAGTCCGAATGCGGAATATTTGATCCGGTGATGATATGCTTTTTGGGATCGGACTGACCTGCCTCGAGTGCCAATGCCTGAAGTTCTTGAATTTTTTTCTCATCCATAAAAACATTTTCGTCCGGATGATACAATACTTCTCCAACTGAATTTAGTATATAAGCATAACCGCTTGCTCCCAGATCCAAGGTCCGGATATAGTCTTCGATAAAATGATAATATACATCGATCAATACAACGCCCAAATGTTCTCCCTTATCATCCACGATCTCATGACTTATCGAGATGACCCAGCTTTCTTTGTCCATGGTAAAGTCTCCATGGCGGATCGAAGTGATAACGGGCATTTGTTTTGACGAAAGCGCACCCTTGTACCACGGCTCTTCCATCATATTCTCGGATAAAGGGACCGCCATATTGCTGTTGCTGGTGATCGCAAAACCGTTTTTTGAGATCACGGCGATCGTTTGGATCCTCGGATCGCTGCTTGCCGAGATATTCACCATGCCGGCAAGAGATTCGATGGATCTTTCGTTGGATCGGCGAAGGGCTTCCGTCGTCTCCGGATACATCGCGATCAGATCACTTAAGGTTTTTATTTTGTCCAAATACGATGCGATATAATCACTGGTTTGATCTATCGCGTCTGCGGTCTGGCGTTGTTTCGTATCAAGAATGATCTTCGCGGCAGAATAGTAGGCGATCGAGGACAGTAGCCCTACTATTATCAAAGCTACGAGTAAAAATGACAATGTGATCCGAACATGGATCTTGGAAAAAAATTCTTTAGCTTTCATTTGACTGTACACCTTGCCGATACTGTTTTGGTGTGATCCCCCAGGTTTTCTTGAATTTGGTCACAAAGTAGTTCACATCTTCGATCCCTACGGACTCCGCTACTTCATAGTTTTTCATACCGGTTGAAAGTAGCAAAAGTTTCGCCTTCTCCATTCTCTTTTTGTTTACATAATCCTGGAAAGGGATCCCGTAGATCTGTTTGATCAATCCACTCAAATAGCTGCTGTTAAATCCGATATCACCTGCCATCTTTGACAAAGAGAGTTCCGGATCGTAAAGATTATCTTTCATATATCGAGAGATCACATCAGTCAATTCCTCCCGGTCGCTCTCCCCATCATCTGTTATTTCCTCACGCAGCTTTTGGTATTCTAACTGTTTGTTCCTTTCGTTGAGCTGATTGATATTTTTGGTCAGAGCAAGCTCAATGTCTGATCTGGATATCGGTTTTAGAATATAATCATCCACTTTTGCCCGGATCGCCGTTTGAGCATATTCAAAATAATCGTATCCTGTCAAAATAATGATAAAAATATCGGGGTATTCCTCTTTTATTTTTGCCGATGCTGTCAACCCGTCCATTCGAGGCATATTGATATCCATCAATACCAATTGGGGTTTGTGAAGTTTTACCATTTCAAGCGCTTCTTCTCCGCTTTGCGCCTCGATGATCTCCGAAATACCGATCTTAGACAGATCGGCGAGGGATCGGATCCCCCGCCTGATCAATGGTTCATCATCAACGATCAATAGTCGATACATTTTTGCTCCTATTTTACTAAATATGTCAGGTATCCATAGCCTTGTGATCCCATCTCATCCAAAGGTATGAACCGGATCGAGGCACTGTTGATACAGTATCGAAGCCCGCCTTGGTCCTTAGGACCGTCTTCAAAAACATGTCCCAGATGAGAATCGCCGCTACGGCTTCTTACTTCGATCCTCTTCATATTATAACTGTTATCTTCGTAGTATTCCACCACTTCTTTTACGATCGGTCGGGTAAAACTTGGCCATCCGCAGCCCGAGTCATATTTGTCCGCTGAAGAAAAGAGCGGTTCTCCGGTCGCAACATCGACATAGATCCCTGCTTCCTTATTATCCCAGTACTCATTTGAAAAAGCATATTCGGTCTCATTTTTTTGAGTTACGCGATATTGGATATCGGTAAGTTTTTTTCGAAGCTCCTCATCCGATGGTTTCGGGTATTTGCTCACATCGATGATCGGCTCGTCCGCTTGGTATATATCGATATGACAGTAGCCGTTCGGATTTTTTTTCAAATAATCCTGATGATATTCCTCTGCCATCGTAAAGTCGTCAAGCGGAAGGACCTCGATCACGATTTTTTTGTCATATTTTTTTTGTTCTTCTTTTAGAACATTCTTGATGCGGCTTTCTTCCTTCGGATCGGTAAAATAGATCCCTGTACGATACTGTGTGCCCCTATCATTGCCTTGTTTGTTCAAACCGGTCGGATCGACCACCTTCAGATAGTATGCTAACAGTTTTTCAAGGTCGATCTTGCCCGGATCATAGAGAACTTTGACCGTCTCTGCATGTCCTGAATCACGGTAGATCAGATCCTCATATTTCGGATCTTCGGTATTTCCGTTTGCGTATCCGCTTACCGCATCAGCAACTCCATAGATCCTTTCCATGTATGCTTCCAATCCCCAGAAGCAACCGCCGGCAAGATAGATCTCTTTAAGATCGGCAGATCTGTAGTCCACTTTTTCATTCGGATCGTCTGCCCTCTTTTCGATCTTTTTATCTTCTATTTTTATGTCTTTCATATCACCTTTCATATCTTTATTTTCACCCGAGTTTGCCACAGAGCAGGCAGTCATCAACACCATTGCGGCAATGATCGCTAAAATTGTTGTCAATGCTTTCATTTGAACCTCCGTTATTTGATCTTATCAAAAAATTCCTTTACAAGATCATTGGATAGATGTCCGGGTGCAGATCCTACCAGAACACCATCCGTTCCGATCATCGCTGAGCTTGGGAATGCTCGTACGCCGTAATCTCCCATGACCTTGCCTTCTTCATCAAATAATACTCTGATATTATTATACCCTAAAGTGTCAAACCATTTGATAAAATCTTCTTTGCTTTTTTCTCCTCTTACGCCGGGTGCTACGACCGTCACGATCTCAAAATCATTTTGTTCTCCTGCTAAGGTATCAAGTTCTTCTAAACCTGCCAGACAGATCGAACACCAAGATGCCCAAAACTTTACATATACCTTCTTACCTGTTCTTTGGCTTAGAGTAAACTCATTTCCGTCCTTATCCTTCAGCGAGAAATCCATTGCCATTTCTCCTTCATTCTTTTTGTCCATTTTTTTTGAACTCATCTTGTCATCTTTCATTGCGTTTTTATCTTCCGGTTTATTGTCCGATGTTTTGTCGTTCATACCGCTTTTCATTTTGTCGTCTTTCATCTTGTCATTAGACTTCTTCCCATCTTCCATCATCATTTTGTCATCCTTCTTCGTCCCGGACATCTTATCTTCTTTTATATCATTTTTCATCATATCTCCAGACTTTTGGTCATTTGATTTTTTGTCATCCATCTTGTTCTCAGACATCTTAGTGTCTTTCATTTCAGATTTTGACATTTTATCATCCTTATCATGATCCATCTTATGATCTTTCTTTCCATCCATCATTTTATCATCCGACATTTCTTTTTCCATTTTATCCGATCCCATTTTGTTGTTTTCGGACTCCTTCATATCATCTTGCATCATCTCTGCTTTTGCAGCAGGTTCTTGTCTCGCGGAGCTTTGATCCTCCGCCCCTTTTGCTCCACAACCTGTCAATGCCAAAACCGATATTCCCAAAACTAATGCTAATTTTAATCTTTTCATCTTTCTTTTCCTTTCTCTGCAGTCTCCTGCTCAATACATTCGATTTTATTCATAACAAAGTAATACTATGATCCATCAAAACCGGCGTTCGATCTTATTTCCGGCTTTCCTAAGAAGGATCGTCTTTTAATACTAAAACCCGATAGAAAGCATAGAAATTTTTCCATCTTTTTACTCAATGTGATCGATACAGTTCTCCAACGAATATCGAAAAGTATCATCCATAGAGATCGGATCGACACGATAGGTTCAAACAGGTTTTAATATAAGAAAACATTACGGATATTCTGATCTTCTCTATTTTTTCCTCATATTCTCAAATAAATAAAACCTTATCCGATCTGCTTTCGCTTCTGTCTAACTACCAGCCAAAAAGTTTCTCAAAGAACACGCTGATCGAGGTCAACTGATCACTCATCAATGCGATCCCCATCATCACCACCAATGCGCCTCCGATGCGTTTTATCTTCGTAAGATGCTTTTCGACAAGATCGATCTTCGCCAATAAGAATCCGGATGCGATCGCCATCGCCAGGAACGGGATCATCAACCCGATCGAATAGACCAGCATCAAAAAAGCTCCGTAGAACTCTTGACCCTTGCTCGCTGAAGTCACGAGTACCGCTCCGAGTATCGGTCCTACACAAGGCGTCCATCCCAAGCTGAAAGAGATCCCCATCAGATACGTTCCGAGTGCTTTGGTCTTATTGCTTTTTAGCGACAGTCCGTTTATACGATCCAGCACTTTGATCTTAATGATATCCATTTGGTGGATACCGAGCAAAACGACAAGTGCTCCTGCTACAAAAAGCACTCTTCGGTCATTGAGCACCTTCCCTAAAAATCCCGCTCCAAAACCCAAGATCACAAAACTGGTGGATAACCCCAAAACAAATGCGATCGTTTTGATGATCCCTCCGATATTGAGCTTGGCACTTCCGATCTTGATCTTACGATACTCTCCCTCCTCATCCGTCAACAAACCGATATATACGGGTATGAGCGGAAAAGTGCATGGGGCAAAAAAAGATAACAGACCGGCAACAAAAACACTGCTGACTAATAATTGGTCTCCAAACATCATTCTCTCCTTTCAATTCTTTGTAGAGCTATTATAAAATAAACCTTTGATCTCAGTAATAGAAAATCATTTATAAAAAATTGAATTTCATTAGCTTTTGGGCATCAAAAAACGGCCCGGAATTTTACTTCCCGGCCGCATTCATATTTTCTGTCTTATTGAAATCATTCGATCTCAATTTCTTGAACTTGATCTGCATTATAACATTCAAAAACAGATCGAGCAAAACTAGATCCTCTCTTTCAAAAATCTCACTAATATTTTTTTCGATAAGAGCTCTTGCCCATAAATTTGATCGAGTTCAAAGCTTCTCCGGTACCTCTTGCTACACAGGAGATCGCATCTTCCGCTACAAAAGCATCGATGCCTGTTCTCTTTTGGATCAGTTTATCCAATCCCCAAAGCAAGGAACCTCCTCCCGTCATCAATATCCCTTTGTCCGAAATATCGGCAGAAAGCTCCGGTGGAGTTTTTTCCAATACCGAGTGAACAGCATCCGCTATTTGGACGACTGAATCCTTGAGCGCACTTAACATCTCAGTCGATGAGATCTCTCTGGTCTCAGGCAGACCGGACACCAAATTTCTTCCGCGGATCGCCATCAAAACTTCTTCATCTCTAGGGAAAGCCGATCCGATATTTTTCTTGATCTCTTCAGCAGTCCTCTCCCCGATCAACATGGAATGTGTCTTTCTCATATATCGAATGATCGCATCATCAAAAGTATCACCCGCCACTTTGATCGATGCACTTTCAACGATACCCCCGAGAGAGATCACCGCGATATCCGTCGTACCTCCGCCGATATCCACGACCATCGATCCGTTTGGACGAGATATATCGATTCCCGCTCCGATCGCCGCCGCGATCGGCTCTTCGATCAGATAAACTTCTCTTGCTCCCGCTTCCATAGTCGCATCGACGACTGCTCTTTTTTCTACTTCTGTAACGCCGGAAGGTACACAGACCATGATCTTCGGCTTGAACATTTTGAACATGCTCACGCCACCGGTGATCTTTTCTATAAAGAATTTAAGCATTTTCTCTGTTACTTCGTAATCCGAGATCACTCCCTCACGGAGCGGACGGATCGCCACGATGCTGCCCGGGGTCCTTCCGAGCATCAGCCTAGCCTCCTCACCGACAGCCAACACGTCTCCGTTGTTGTTATCGATCGCTACTACCGCCGGTTCATTCAAAACGATCCCCTTGTTCTTCACATACACAAGAACCGATGCCGTTCCTAAATCAATTCCAATATCCGGTGTCATAATTCCTCCTCATTAATCTTCTACACGATATACATTCGCTCCAAGCATGGAAAGCTTCCCCACGAGATCCACATATCCTCGCTCAATATGGTAAATATTTTTTACGATGGTCTCTCCTTCCGATACCAGCCCGGCGATCACCAGCGCCGCTCCGGCGCGAAGATCCGTCGCCATGACCTCTGAACCGGTCAACTTTTCTCTCCCCTCAACGATCGCGGATTTCCCGTTGATCTCTATGTTTGCCCCCATTCGGATCAATTCCGGCACATTCATAAAGCGGTTTTCAAAAACAGTTTCGGTGATCGTTGATTTTCCTTCCGCGATACTTAGCAATGACATGAACTGTGATTGCATATCGGTCGGAAATCCCGGATGAGGCAGCGTTTTGATATTTGTCGGAAGGATCTTTTCCGGTCCGATAACATGGACCGCGTTCTCGAGTTCTTCAACAACACATCCCACTTCTCGCAATTTTGCGATCACCGGCTTGATGTGATCGACAATAACATTCTCTATCAGTACATCGCCTTTCGTCATCGCAGCTGCGACCATATAAGTTCCTGCCTCGATCCGATCGGGAATGACCGTATGCTCCATCGGTGTCAAGGACTCTACGCCAGTAATACGGATCGTATTGGTTCCCGCTCCGCGGACCTTTGCTCCCATCTTGTTCAAGAAGTTTGCCAGATCTACGATCTCCGGTTCTTCCGCCACATTTTCTATAATAGTCGTTCCCTCCGCGAGAACCGCCGCCATCATGATGTTCTCCGTCGCTCCGACCGAAGGAAAATCCAGATAGATCTTATCTCCAACGATCTTATCGGCAGTCGCCTCTACATAGCCATGCTCGGTCTCTACTTTGATCCCGAGCTGACGAAATCCTTTGATATGAAGATCGATCGGTCTTGTTCCGATCGCACAGCCTCCCGGCATCGAGATCTTTGCTTTTCCAAATCTGCCTAACAGTGATCCCATTACAAGAAAGGACGCTCTCATTTTATTTACCAAGTGATAAGGTGCTTCCGTTTCTTTGATATCTGTCGTATCCACGACCAAAGTCTCCCCGTCATACTGAACTTTTGCCCCCAAATATCGAAGCAGATCACTCATCACGTTTACATCTCTCAAATTCGGCACACTGCGGATCGTGCTGACTCCGTCCACCAACAATGTTGCTGCAATGATCGGAAGTACCGCATTCTTCGCGCCATTTATTTTTACGCTCCCTCTAAGCGCACCACTTTCTTTTACAACGATATATGCCAAAACAAAACCTCTCTTAAAACAATCTTTCTCAAAAGTTGATTATACCATATCTATTATCTTAAAAAAACCTTTTAGTTCGATTTATTCAAAATAATCTTCTTATCCAAAGCCCGATCGATAACGATCGATATCACTTTGTAGATCGGGACCGACACGAGCATCCCCATGATCCCAAAATATCCGCCTCCGATAGCGATCGCCAAAACGACACCAAAAGGAGATACTCCCACCTTATCGCTAAGCACTTTCGGTCCGATGATATTGCCGTCGATCTGTTGCAAAACAAGGATGAAGATAGCGACCCAAAGCGCCTTGATCGGGCTTGTCATCAAAGTTATGATGACTGCCGGTATCATTCCGAGCACAGGTCCTACGTAAGGGATCATATTAAAGATCCCTACGATCAGACTCATCAGCATCGCATAAGGCGCTCCCAAGAGAGCGAGCCCGACATAGCAAAGCACTCCGACGATCGCAGAATCGATCACTTTTCCGACAAAATAATCCTTAAAGATCTGATCGCTCATCGAAAGGAACTCCAAAATATCGGAAGATCTTTCCTTTCCGTATAGTGCAAGGATAAACTTTTGTCCCGCTTTTTCAAATCCTTCCACATCATATAAGATATACATGGAGATGATGATGCCGAACACAAAATTGAACAGCCAGGATGTCAATCCGATCACTCCGTTTAGAACAGAATTAAAGATGGCGTTGACAAGGTCGAGCATCCATTTGGAAACATCGGTCGTGCTTCCTTTGAAATACTGCTGGATCTGCGGATCTTCGATCAGCTTCAAACGATCCGCAGCCGAATCCATAAAGGATTGTATCTTTGTGATATAGCTTGGAGCAACTTCCGTAATATCGGTAATATTCTCTACTATCACGGGAGCTACCATCAAAACGAAAAGACCGATCATACCGAAGAAAAGAAGATAGGTCAAAATAAAAGCCCACAGCCTCTTGATCTTAAATCTTGCTTCGAGCATCCTCATAAGTGCCAGCAAAAAATAAGTGATGATAAATGCCCAAATAAATGGTGTTAAGATCACTTTTAATTTTGTGACCTGTTCCAAGATCCAAGCGTGGTTTTCGATCAATTTATGGATGATAAGCAATATCGTCCCCAAAAAGATCCATCCCGAATATTTCTTAAAATTATCCAACATCACTTTCCCCTTCTGACATTTCATTCAATTTTAGCATCGCCTCTACCATGATCGCACATTCGATCCGCTTCTTCTGCATCTCACAGCCATCTTTGTATGGCTTTTTGATATCGGCATTAAAATTGTACGCATTGGCGTGGCATCCTCCGGAGCAGTAAAATTTTGCCCAACAAATTTTGCAGTCGTCTTTGGTCGTAACATCCGTTGCCAAGAATTCATCAACGATATGTTTAGGAAAAGAGATCTCCTGATCGAACAGATTCCCCAGCCTAAATCTTTCCTTCCCGACAAACTGATGACACGGGAAAATATCTCCATCCGGCGTGATCGCTAAATACTCGATACCTGCACCACATCCGGAGATCCTTTTGATCGCACAAGGTCCTCCGCTCAGATCGATCATATAGTGAAAAAATTTGAACCGCGGATCATGTTTTCGGATCTCAAGATATTCTTTCGCAAATTCTTCATACTCCCTGTTGACCTTCTCGATATCTTCACTGCGAAGTGCGTATTCATTCTGCTCGTGATCAACGACCGGCTCCATCGATGTCAGTTCAAATCCGAGATCCCGATAGTGCAGAACATCCTTCCCGAAGTCCATATTATTTCGAGTAAAAGTTCCTCGAATATAATAGTATTTGTCCCCTCGACCCTCTACCAGTTTTTGAAATTTCGGGACGATGATATCATAGCTTCCTCTCCCATTGATCGTCGGACGCATCGCATCGTTGATCTCCTTTCTCCCATCGAGACTCAAGACGACATTGTGCATATGCTTATTGATATATTCGATCTTTTCATCATCCAACAAGATCCCGTTGGTCGTGATCGTAAAACGAAACACTTTATTATGCTTTTTCGCTTCCTGATCACCATATTCGACCAACTCTTTTACGACGCCAAAATTCATCAGAGGCTCCCCGCCGAAAAAGTCGATCTCCAGATTTCTTCGATTTTTGGAGTTGGCGATCAGATAGTCGATCGCTCGTTTTCCCACCTCAAAGGGCATCAATCCCTTCGGTCCGTTAAACTCTCCCTGACCGGCAAAACAATACTTACAGCTTAGATTGCAATCATGAGCCATATGGAGACACATCGCTTTGACGATCGGATCGCGTCCCTTAAATGTTTGAGACTCCGGAAAGATATCTTCGCTGTAAAGCAATTCTTTCTCCTCGAGCTCCTGTAACTCAAGATAAGCTGTTCGGATATCCTCCTCTCGATGTTGCTTCAACGTATTTATGATCTCATCCAAAGATCTTTCTTTATAATAGTCCAATACATCATAGACGATATCGTCTACCACATGTACCGAACCGGAATTTACGTCCAACAAAAAATTGTTGCCATTCTGTCTAAATTTATGGATCAGTTTCATTTTTTCTCCTAATATCCGTTTGTAAATATCGTCTTATCTTGACCCATGAGCAGATCTCATCGTGATCCTCTACCTTTTTCGATCCGCCCGATCCTATATATCTCCCTACGAAGACACTTATGCCCGGTATATCGATAAGAGCGACTGTCTCTTTTGTATAATACCTCAAATCAAAATCTCTATTCCGACCTCCAGCCTTTGCAGATATCTACCCAGTCCGTAGCCTTTCCAAACTCAAATAACTCCTCCGGTGTCAACTCGATCGCCGAACGCTCACTTCCACATGCCGGGAATATCGTTTTGAATCGTTTGATCGATACATCGATATAGGTCAGTACCGATGGCGGATTATCGAAAGGACAAACTCCTCCGACGGCATATCCCGTCATCCTTTCGACATCTTCAGCTCTTACCATGTTTGCCTTTTTTCCAAAAAATTGCTTAAACTTTTTACCATCGATCTTTGTGTCCCCCGCCGCAACGACCAACACGCAACCTTCTCCCACTTCAAACGACAAAGTCTTAGCGATCCTCGCCGGCTCAACGCCCAAACGCTGTGCCGCAAGTTCCACTGTTGCGCTGGAATCTTCAAACTCCAAAACCTTATCACTTAGGCGGTATTGCTCAAAATATCTTTTAACTTTTTCGATCGACATAGTTCCTCCGTATAGCAAGACGACTTAAAATATGCTACAATAGCAATAATGTTCGTAACTCTTTGTTTCGCGTTTCATATAGTCGTACATTATATCCTGATGATGTTTTTTGCTTCATATTGATGATAAGATGGGCTTTTTGATCTTTATAATTATATCATTCATTTTTTTATTCGTCTATAATACGATCCTTGAGATGAGTGTAAGAGCCTTGATCCATGTATTGCTAAAAAGAAAACTCTTCAAACAGATCCTTCGGAGATCGGCTTTCCGATCGATCCGACCGCTATTATACCGATATAACTGTTTGCCCGACTTATCCGACTTCCTCAAAGAACGTTACGCTCAAAGCCTTTCACTCAAATATCATACTTAATATTAAAAAATCGGAGAAAATCATGACCAAAAATATCGATCTGACCGCGGGCAGTATCTCTCAAAAGATATTCCGCTTTACAATGCCCCTTCTGGGCACCTCGTTCATTCACATGACCTATAGTTTCGTCGATATGATCTGCATCGGAAAATTAGGGAGCGGGTCCGTCGCTGCCGTCGGTACGGCGGGCTTCTTTATGTGGTTCGGAAATGCTTCCTCATCGATGGCTAGGATCGGAACGCAGGTACTCGTATCCCGATCTTATGGGAGAAAAGACTATCCGTCGGTCCAAGGATACTCGGAAGCAGCTTTTTGGATCAATCTTGTCTTCGGTCTGATCGTTGCTCTGACACTGTCTTTAGGGAATGCTCCCATCATCGGTTTTTTTCAGCTTGGCGATGAAGAGGTGATCCGGCTTGCTCGTGAGTATCTCTTCATCATCGCGCTGTCGATGCCTTTTATGTATGTCAATCCGGTGATCTCTGCAATGCTGAACTCGATCGGGAACAGCAAGCTCCCGTTTATCGCCAACTCGACCGGACTGATATTCAATATCTTTTTTGATATCGTACTGATCTTCGGGATCGGTCCGTTTCCGGCAATGGGTGTTCGTGGCGCTGCGATCGCAACGGCTTTTGCTCAAGTGTTCGTCTTTGCCGTTTTGATCGTCGCAAATATCCGTTTAGACAAAAATATCCGTTTGTCCGTCCGAAAATTTCCGTCGATCACAATGGTCAAGAAAGTCTGTTCGACCGGTTTCCCTTCCGCTTTGCAGTCCACGCTGTACTGTTGTTATTCGATCGTACTGGCTCGGCGTATCGCTCTATTCGGTCCGACACCGATCGCAGTACAAAAAGTAGGCTCTCAGATCGAATCGATCTCATGGATGACAGCAGACGGTCTTGCGATCGCCGCAACCGCATTTATCGGTCAAAATTTCGGGGTCGGAAATTTTGATCGGATAAAAAAGGGGATCCGGATCATTTCGTTGTATGCTTTGATGTTCGGTTCGATCGCCACGATCCTTTTAGTATTCTTCGGTGCCCCGATCTTCTCGATCTTTTTGACAGAGCCCGGATCCATACAAGGCGGTATCAGCTACCTACGTATCTTGGGCTATTCTCAGATCTTTATGTGTATGGAGATCCTTTTCATCGGTATATATAACGGGCATGGAGAGACTCGCATCCCTGCGCTGATGAGCATCCTTCTTACCGGTTCGCGTATCCCGGTCGCCTGGCTTCTTACCCAAACACATCTCGGCGTGGACGGTGTCTGGTGGGCTATTTCGGGAACGAGTATCGTAAAAGGCTGCACGATCCCCCTATCATTCTATCTCTATCAGAAAAAGTTAAAAAAGAATAAATCTTGATTGCAAAAACAAAAAAAAATTGATATAATAAAACCGATAGGATACGAAATTGGGAATGTACTGGTTTCGACGGGGTTTTGAAGTATAGATAAGCGAGCCGTGCAATGTTGTTGATCACGATAATCTCTACAACGATTAAATATAAACGCAGATAATAATCTTGCACTAGCTGCTTAATGCGGCTCGTTCCTCCCGGTCCTCCTGCCGATCGGGACTGAACGTCAACTATGCAGGGCACTGTGATTGGGGTTTCTGGACCATGACTCAGTACGATTCAGAATATATTTTGGACGAAGCGGTTGGGAGCTTTATCCGAAACGAATAAATTTTTCCCAACTACGCTCGTAGAAAGTTTATATGGATAGGTTTCGGACAGGGGTTCGACTCCCCTCATTTCCACCAGATCTTATTCTTTCTTAAAATTTAAATGTGGGTTGTTGATCTACAAAAAAGCGATCTTTGGAAATTGCTTCTTTTGCAAAGATCGTCTCAACGAAAATGCTTATCAGAGTGCTTTCCATTTTGTGGAGAGCACTTTTTGTATTGTAAAGGAGTACATATGTCAAAAAAAATAGCCTATCAGTCGCCGGAGTTCTACTATTCCTACGAATTTCCGATCGGCATGATCCATATCGCTGAAGATCTGGATGGGATCTGTGATATCTCTTTCAAAAATGAATTTGAAGAAATCGCAACAAAAAAAGAGACCGCATTGATCAAAAAAACAGCTGCTCAACTGAAGGAATATTTTGCCGGAAAAAGAAGATCTTTCACGATCAAGATCTCTACTCACGGAACAGCCTTTCAAGAAGAAGTATGGAGACAGCTTCAGCAGATCCCTTATAGTGAGACTAGAAGCTACGGAGAGATCGCTGCCTTATGCAACAACCCTAAAGCAAGTCGCGCAGTCGGCATGGCGAATAACAAGAATCGGATCTCGATACTGATCCCATGTCATCGTGTCATCGGAAAAGATCGTAAGCTCGTAGGTTATGCCGGGGGACTGGAGATCAAGAAATATCTTCTCACTTTGGAAGAAAATGCCGCTTCACGACCGAGGTCGAAATATGAGTAAATATCTGAATGCACTTCGGCAGATCCTTCTTTCCGGAAATACCGGTCTTATTTTTATAATATCTGTTTTGATCACATCGATCATCTCTCTTGTCCTGAGTGAGTTCGTTGCCTCAGGAGTTTTGTCGATCATTCGATCCTTGTTTTCAAGATCAAGTGATCCTTTGAGCAAAGAAGATCTTCTGCCTGCCAAGAAGCCACTTAAGATCGTGATCGTGTCCTCCGTCACCTATCTGATGATCTATTCGCTGGCATCTTCTCTGACAAAAACTAACAGCAGTTACATCGTATTTCTTGCTTTTTCAAAAAAACTGTATCGGGTCTTGATGATCCTTCTATTCTCAATGATCCTATATAAACTGGTCCCTACCCTTCTTCGTATGTACCAAAGGCTGAGCCGGACCGATGACCTGAGCAAAAATCCGATCGTCCTCGTATTCATACAAAGAATGCTCCAGCTGATCGTCATGATATTAGGTTTTATCATCGCGCTGAGCGAGATCGGGATCAATGTCAACGGACTGATCACCGGATTGGGACTGGGCGGACTCACCTTTGCGCTTGCGGCTCAAGATACCGCATCCAATATTTTTGGCGGTGTCGTGATCCTATCCGACAAACCTTTTGCCGTAGGTGACTGGATACAAACTCCGGACGCGGAAGGGATCGTCGAAGATATCACTTTTCGCAGTTCGCGTATCCGAACTTTCGATGATGCGCTTGTCGTTCTCCCGAACAGCAAACTGACAAATACCGCCATCACCAACTGGACAAAGATGAACAAGAGAAAATTAAAATTTTATGTCGGGCTGACTTATGATACCGCTCCCGATGTATTACGATCGATCCTCGATGAGATCCGCTATTTCTTGAAAAATCATCCGGAGATCTTGTCGGAATCTGTCATCGTTCGATTGGACGAATTTGCGCCAAGCTCATTAAATATCCTCGTCCAACTTTATACAGATGTCATTTCTCTTGAGGAACTGAAACGGGTTCGCGAAGAGATCAATTTTGAAGTGCTCGATATCGTAGCAAAGAGCGGAAGTCGATTTGCCTTCCCGAGCACCTCGGTCTATATGCAAAAAAATTGACCTGACTTATATTCCGAAATGGAGCGGAAATTATGAAGACATTGATAAAAGCAACGAACCTCAAAAAGATCTACTATAGGGGAGACATTCAGATCCCTGCACTCGACGGGGTCGATTTCGAGATCTTTGAAGGCGAATTTATAGTTATCCTGGGTCCTTCGGGTTCGGGAAAAAGTACCTTGCTGAATATCATAGGCGGAATGGATGCGCCTACCGAAGGGGAGATGGAGTATCTCGGCAAGCCTTTTGTTATAAAAGATAAAAGATCTCTGACTTCCTTTCGTCGAGATGCAGTCGGTTTTGTGTTTCAATCGTACAATCTGATGCCAAATCTGACCGCCTTGGAAAATGTGGAGCTTGCTAAGGAGATCTCCCGAAGTACGATGGATCCGATGACCATGCTCAAAGCCGTCGGTATCGATGATCGGTCGGATCATTTTCCCTCTCAGCTCTCCGGCGGACAGCAGCAGCGCGTTGCGATCGCTCGTGCCTTAGCGAAAGATCCGAAGATCCTGCTGTGTGATGAGCCGACCGGTGCGCTGGATTCGACTTCCGGAAAAGAGGTCTTGAGCATTCTCTATGATTTTTGTCTAAACTACAAAAAGACCGTCATCTTGATCACTCACAATTCCGAGATCGCAAAGATAGCGGATCGTGTCATCTACATTAAGGACGGCAAGATCCATACCATGGAAAAAAATACGCACCCAACCCCTGTGGAGGAGATCGAATTATAATGCTTTGGAAAAAATTATTTCGTGATCTATGGGCGAATAGGATCTCAAACTTGGCGGTCATCATTGTGATCGCCATCGGGATCATGTCCTATTCTTCTTTTTCGATCGCAATGGATACGCTCGCAGTTTCAAAGGAAGTTTTTTATGAACAGGGAAGATTCCCGGATGCCTATTTCGACCTGGTAGCCGCTCCGCTATCCTCAGTGGAAGATATTCGCCAAGTCCCGGGTATCGAACAGGTCGAGGGACGATCTGTCATCGATGTACGAATCGACGATGGTTTCGGTAAACCTTCCGAAGACAATAAGTATATCCGATTGATCAGTCATACCGAAAAGATCGGCAAATACCTTTTATTGGAAGGCTCCTACCCCGAAGAAAGCTCTGATCATATCGTAGTGAGCAAAAGTTTTGCCGAGGCAAATGATCTTTCTGTAGGAGATACGATCCCCGTGATCTCTCATGGCAACAGGACTGAGATCCGGATCTGCGGGATCTGTCAGATCCCGGAATATGTTTATGCCCTTAGGACAAGTGCTCAGATATTCCCGGATCCGCTGAATTTTTCTGTCGGCTTTATGCAGACCTCTGCGGTCAAGCGCATCACCGGAAAAAACGATATCGATCAGATCATCTATACGATACAGCCGGGATATGAAGAAAAGATCATCAAAAAAAATATAGAGGTCCTTCTAAAAGATCATGGTGTGATCCGTGCATATCCCAAAAAAGACCAAATGAGCAACATGATGCTTTCACAAGAGCTTCAGCAGCTCCGGGGAACAGTCATCGTTATGCCGTTGATATTCTTGGGCGTGTCTTCGATGATCTTATTCATCATGATCGGACGGATCGTAGAAAAACAGCGTGGTCAGATCGGACTTCTCAAAGCCTTCGGGCTTGCCGATCGAGAGATCTTTCTGCATTACATATCCTACTCGGTGATCGTAAGTACCGCGGGAGGCGTCCTCGGCGTAGTCATCGGACATCTTCTTTCAAGACCGATCGTTTTTATCTACGGTAAATTTTTTGAAATGCCGTTTGTTGATGCAAAAGCCTCTTTGAGCTATGCTGTTATCGGTGTCGTTCTTACGATCCTCACAGGTGCACTTGCAGGCTTTAAGGCAAGTATTGCGGCGATGCGTCTCCACCCCGGTGAAGCGATGCGGAGCAAGGCTCCGGCTGTTTTTACCAGCAGTTTGATCGAACGAAGTCGTTTTTTGATGAGCTTATTCACTACCTCCGGCAAAATGAGCCTTCGAAACCTGTTCCGTAATCCCGCGCGAAGCCTCTTTATTTTGATCGGGATCATGTTCACATTTGCATTTGCTGTTGTTCCGTGGAATACGATCCGCCTGTCAAATCGTATCCTTCTCGCCCACTATAATGAAGTTGAGAAGTATAACGCCCGGATCTATCTTTCACGATTTCAAGATCTGAATAAGGTCAAAAACGAGCTTTCTGCTTATCAGGATATCCGGCGTGTAGAAGGCTGCATCGACATCCCTACCACCTTGATCAATGCACATCTTTCGGAAAGTATCGGCATGATCGGGATCGAACCGGACAGTTCGCTGTTCACGCTTTCAAACAAGATAACGACCGTCCACCCGTCCGATAACGGGCTCCTCCTATCCTCCAGACTTGCAAATAAATTACAAGTGAAAAAAGGAGATCGGATCAAAGTTCAAAGCCCCTTGTTTAAGGACAAAGATGAGAAAGTTGACTTTATCATCTCCGACATCGTGGAACAGACCGTCGGGATGTCTGCCTATGCGGATATCTCATATCTCGGAGAGCAGATCGGACATGAAAATATCGCAAATTCCATCCTGATCCTTGCTCATGAAGACAGTGCAGATCGACTCAAGACGATCTATCACGACAGCTCTCGGATCGACGGGATCAATTCGATCAAGGCAGTCATCAGTAAGATGAACAAATTCCTCGAAACATACAATGCTTCGGTCAGTACCTTGATCGTTATATCGATCGCTATGGGATTTGCGATCATCTACAACTCGTATGCCATCATCTTATCTGAAAGAGAAAAAGAATTCGCTTCTCTGCTCGTCTTGGGGATGTCCGAAAAGGAAGTGATCGGGATCGTAAAACTTGAGCAATGGCTCATTACAGCTATCGCCATCCCTCTCGGTATCCCGCTCACTTCCGCTATGATGAAGGCGATCGGCGTCGCTTCCAGCAATGATATGTTTTCATTGGATCTGCAGGTCGATCACATTTCCTTTATGATCGGCGGGATGATCACATTGCTGATCATTGTTCTGGCACAATTTTCCGCATCACTAAAAATACAGAATCTAAAATTATCAGACGCTCTTAAAGCGGATGAATAGGAGGTCTTATGAAAAAACAGATCAAATTGATCCTCTTCTCTTGTTTAGCTCTTTTCATTATCCTCACAGTCGTATATCAAAAAAATCGCCCCCTTGAAGTGTCCGCGTCGATCATTTCACGCGGCTCTCTGATCGACTCATTTCGTGAAGAGGGTCTGGTCTCTTCCAAGGACGAGCATACCTTGTATGTGCCTTATGACGGAAAGATCCAAATGATCCTCGAGCCCGGAACGAGAGTTAAAAAAGGCGATGTCATACTGACCATGGATGACGAAATGCTTCAAGTTCAAAAAGATCAGCTTCTTTCTCAGATCCGATCGATACAAGGACAGCAGGATATGAGCTTGTCCGCCGTTACCGACGATCAGATCGAGATCGCTCGTATCGCAGTCGATTCTTCAAAGATAAATCTCGAAAACGCACAAAAAAATTATGATCGTTTGCGATCTCTTTTTGACTTAGGCGGCGTATCCAAAACAGAGCTTGAGGCAGTCGAAAATCTTTTTATCAACGCTCAACATGACGTGGCGGTGAAAGAAAAACAGCTCCGGGAATTAAAAAATAATCGTATCGAAAAACCCGGATCCAAAAAATTTTATTCCGGGCAGATCAGTGCCCTGCAGGCTCAGCTTGACGATATCCAAAACAAGTTGGAGCGATCGGATGTCGTGGCACCGATCGACGGAATGATAAAATATTCTGCCGGAAGATCCGGTGCTTACGCTCAGGCTATACACCCCGTGATGGAGATCGCTCCATTAGACGATCTCATCGTCACCAGTAATGTGCTGACCAAAAACATCCCTGCTTTGAAAATAGATCAGGAAGTCTTGGTCGTACAAAAAACATACGCCGGAGATCTCGAATATGTTGCTAAGATCATCCATATCGATGAGTTCGCTCATAAAAACATCTCCTCGCTGGGTCTGGACGAACAACGCGTACAAGTAAAATTAAAACTTTTGGATAAAAATCCGCTTCGCGACGGATATGGTGTCGATGTCGTTTTTGACACTTTCCGAAAAGAAAATGTTTTGATCATCGACAAGACCTCTTACTTTGATGATGGCGATAAAAACTATGTCTGGAAGATCGATGGGCAACGATTGGTGAGATCGGAGATCACTCTCGGCTATGTGGGTGCTTATGAGGCGGAAGTTCTCAAAGGTCTGAATGAGAACGATCGGATCGTATCCGATCCGAACAACAGCAACTTTAAAGATGGTGTGCGGGTAAAGATCTTGACCTGATCTTTTTGTTCCGCTACACTGAATGTGTTGTGATATCAAAACAACAATTTCCTTTTTCCCTCTTTATTATTTCATCGATCTGTGATAAAGTGAAGATAAAATCAAATACAAAGGAGTTTATCATGCCAAGAATACTTGAATGTGTTCCTAACATAAGCGAAGGAACGGATCCGGAAAAAGTCGAAGCTATCGTTAACGAAGTGCGTCAGGTGGAAGGAGTCAAGTTGATCAGCTACCCATCCGATAAGGACCACAATCGAACTGTGATCACTTATCTCGGAGAACCCGAAGCGGTCATCGAAGCAACCTATCGTCTGGCAAAAAAAGCTTGTGAGCTGATCGACATGACAAAACATCATGGCGGACATCCGAGAATGGGCGCAGTCGATGTGATCCCGCTGATCCCGATCGACGGCATCACGATGGAAGAAGCGATCGAGATGTCCAAAGCGCTTGGCGAGCGGATCGGAAATGATGCTCAGATCAGCGTAACATTATATGAGCGATCAGCAAGTGCTCCTCATCGTGAGAATCTGGCGGACATCCGTCGCGGACAGTATGAGGAGATGGCTACAAAAATCAAACAGCCTGAATGGATCCCCGATTTCGGACCGAAAGACCTCAACCCAAAAACCGGTGTTGTAGCATTGGGTGTTCGTCCTCCGCTGATCGCATATAATATCAACCTTGCCACTTCCGATGTATCGATCGCCAAAGAGATCGCCAATGTGATCCGTTTTGCAAAAGGCGGCTATCGATATTGTAAAGCAATGGGTCTTTTGATCGAGGAAACCGGCCAGGCACAGGTTTCTATGAACCTTGTAAACCCGGACTTCACTACGATCTATCGCGTTTTTGATACAGTAGAAAGAGAAGCTCATGCGCATGGGACCTATGTAACGGATTCGGAGATCGTCGGACTCGTTCCGATGAAAAACTTGATCGATACCGCAAAATATCATCTGAAGTTAAAAGGATTTGAAATGGATCAGATCTTGGAAAGAAATCTCTAGGAGGAAGAATGCTTACTGAACTAAAATTAAATGATTTTATAGAAACGGTCGCATCCTCAGCGCCGGCACCCGGCGGAGGATCCTGTTCATCACTTGCAGGCGCGTTGGGGGCAGGTCTTGCAGTAATGATGTGCCAACTTACCATAGGTAAAAAAAGTTTTCAGGAATACAGCGAAGAAAACAAAAGAAAAGTAGAAGATACGCTTTCGATCTTACAGAATTACTCCAAGGAATTGACGGAGTTGATCGACAAAGATACTCTCGCATTCAACCGGATCATGGATGCGTTTAAATTACCAAAGGAGACCGACGACCAAAAAGCTCAGCGTTCTCAAGCGATCCAGGAGGCGACCTGGAACGCGATCGCAACACCATTCAGAATGTCCGAGCTGTCTCTTCAGTCGATCGAAGCATTGGGATGCTTGGTCGATCTCGGCAATGCGAATGCGATCTCCGATCTGGGCGTCGGGATCCTGCTTCTTCAAGCCGGATTAAAAGGCGCAAACATGAATGTTAAGATCAATCTCTCCAGTGTAAAAGATGCGGATCGCGCTAAAAAAACATTGGATGAGATCAATGATTTTGAGAAAAAAGCGGATAAACTTGCAGCATCCCTTTTGAAACAGGTTAATGAAAAATTATAGGTGAAAAAATGAAGAAAAAAATCCTTGCTCATTTTGATTTTCTCTATACCCCACAGGATAAAGGAGAGTCGGTCAAAGGAACAAAAATGAATGATGTCCTCGTGATCGAAGATGCTTATATCGTGATCGAAGATGGGATCATTACAAAGGTCGGGAGCGGAGATGACTATACCTCTCTCATCGATCGTAATACTTTAGTTCGTGATCATTCCGGCTCGATCGCAGTTCCGGGCTTTGTTGATTCTCATACCCATCTTGTCCATGGCGGATCCAGAGAGCATGAGTTCGGTCAAAAGCTCAACGGCGTGAGTTACTTGGAGATCCTCAACGCCGGCGGCGGGATCATAAGTACTGTAAGATCGACCAGAAATGCTTCTTTTGATGAGCTTTATCATAAAGCTGAAAAAGCTCTGGATGATATGCTGTTATTAGGTACCACTACCGTTGAAGCTAAAAGCGGGTACGGCTTGGATCTGGAGAACGAAAAGAAGCAGCTTGCCGTAGCACAAAAATTAAACGAAGATCATCCGGTCGATCTGGTCGGCACTTTTATGGGTGCGCATGCCATCGCTCCGGAATACAAAAATGATAAACAAGCCTATATCGATCTGATCATCCACGAGATGCTCCCTCAGATCAAAGAAAGCGGCTTAGCCGAATTCTGCGACATCTTCTGTGAAGACGGGATCTTCGAAGTCGAAGATTCGCGAGCGATCCTTGAAGCTGCAAAGAAATTAGGCTTTAAGGTCAAGATCCACGCAGATGAGATCATCTCACTCGGTGGCGCGGAACTTTCTGCCGAAGTACAGACGATTTCCGCTGAACATTTGATGGCAGCCAGCGACAAAGGGATCCGGATGATGGGTCAAGCAAAAGTCATCGCAAACCTTCTTCCGGCAACCACTTTCAGCCTCATGAAAAACACCTATGCTCCGGCGCGAAAAATGATCGAAAATAATGTAGCTGTAGCGATCTCCAGTGACTACAATCCGGGCAGCTGTCCTTCGAGCAATCTTCAGTTTGCGATGCAACTTGGCTGTCTCTATCTCCGAATGACTCCATTCGAGGTATTGACTGCTACGACACTCAACGGAGCCTACGCGATCGATCGAGGAAATGAGATCGGATCTCTTGAGGTCGGAAAAAAAGCGGACATTGCCATCTTGGATGCTCCAAATCTGGATTATGTATATTATCACTTCGGGAAGAATCATATCAAGGATGTCTATAAAAACGGTGAGCTTGTCGTGTCTTCCAAACAAGCGGTATATAAATAGTAACAAAGATTACAGTTTCGTAAAATTTAATGAATAACTATTAATATCCTCCCAATCGTGATATAATATCACTTGATCAGGGAGGATATTATGTTTCTAACAACAAATGATGAAATCAAACCTAAAAAAAGAAGGAGAAAAAGAAAGAAGCGTTTCAGCATTCTTAAGATCTTTTTCTTGCTCATTTTTATGACCATATTTGCAGGTGGATTGACAGTGGGCGCATATACGCTGTATGTCGTAAAAAATGCGAAACCGATCGATCCGAAAAACATTTCCGATATGCTGGATGACACCTCTTTTATCTATGACTCTCATGGAAATCTTCTTGAAAAAGTGACCGGTAAGGAAAACCGTACCGTCGTTCCGATCGAGCAGATGCCGCAACACTTAAAAGAGGCTGTTATCGCTATTGAAGACGAGCGTTTTGAGCAACACAACGGGATCGATGTCAAGCGAGTATTCGGCGCCCTATGGCATGATATCAAAACGATGAGTCTGGAACAAGGTGCTTCGACGATCACGATGCAGCTTGCAAAAAACCTCTATACCGGTGCAGATAAAAGTTTGGATCGTAAGATCACCGATGCCTATTATGCTCTGGAGATCGAAAAGATCCTAAGTAAAGATCAGATCCTCTATTATTATTTGAACAAAATAAATTTAGCAAGAGGAAATTATGGAGTCCAAGCGGCTGCTCACCATTATTTCAACAAAGACGTCTCTGAATTGACCTTGCCGGAAGCAGCTATGATCGCAGGGATCTCCAAAAACCCTTCACGCTATTCCGTATATACGACATCCCCGGTCTCTCCGGAAGATGATCTCAACGGCATACAGCTTCGACTATTTTTAAGAGACGAACTTTCCGAGGTCCCTCCTCCTAACGATGAAGATCTGAAAACATTTAACCGTCTTCTTGCCAAAGGATTGATCTCCAGATATGAATTTGCCCAACTTAAGAACGGCGACTACTATGTTCGTAAGGCGACTCTCAATCCGAATGCAAAAGAAAGACAAGAGACCGTTCTCGACCGGATGCAGCGAAACGGATATATCACCGCGGAAGAATGTGCGGCTGCAAAAGCTGCTGAGATCGTCATAAAGATCGGTAAAAATAAACAAGCGAACATTTCGTCCTATTTTGCCGACAAGGTCAAGGTCGAAACACTGGCGATCCTTCAAAATGCGGGGCATACACCGGAAGAAGCTGCCGACATCCTTGTCAATGGCGGACTACGGATCTACTCTACGATGGATCCGAAGATCCAAGCGATCGTGGAGAGCGAAGTAAATAATAATGCAAACTATCCAAGAACGAGGACCGATGAAGAAGGCGTCCTCCAGCCACAGGTCGCAGCAGTCGTCATGGATCATAAAAACGGATTCGTTCGTGCATTGATCGGCGGAAGAGGCATCGGCGGGAGCAAGATCTATAATCGTGCTCTAAATCCGAGACAGCCCGGTTCATCGATCAAACCCATCGCGGTCTATCTCCCGGCATTAGCGCACGGATTTACACCGGGCTCTCCTGTTGACGATAAACCGATAACTGAAGGTAATTATAAGCCGAAAAATTACAGCACTTATGACGGACCGACCACGATACGAAATCTGATCATCAAATCATCGAATGTCGGTGCGGTGAGAGTTGCCAAATCGATCGGTCCTACCGTAATGATCGATACCTTGCAGAAGCTCGGACTCTCTACGGTCGTGACAAGAGACAAGAACAGGTCGGTCAATGACGAGAACCTTGCTCTTGCTTTGGGCGGTATGACATATGGCGCGACTCCGATGGATATGACCGCCGCTTATGCGACGATCGCAAACAATGGAGTTTATACCAAACCGATATTTGTAAAAAGGATCGAAACGACCACCGGATCGGTAGTATATGAAGCAACGCAGGAAACGCGAAAAGTTGCTTCCGTCCAAAACTCATACCTGATGCAAAGTATGCTTCAGGATGTTGTCTCAAAAGGTACGGGCGCTCGTGCCCGAGTGAAAGGGCAAGCCACTGCAGGAAAAACCGGTACGACGAATGATGAAAAGGACGTTTGGTTTGTAGGGTTCACACCATACTATACCGGTACCATCTGGATCGGAGAGGACCTTCCAAAGGATCTGAATATGACAAGTGATGTCCCTTCCGCTTTATGGGGAAAGATCATGAACAAAGTGCACTCCGGATTAGCCTCGAAGAAATTCATCATGCCTTCCGGCATCGTGGGGCTGTCGATATGTAACGAAACCGGACTCCAAGCTACTCCGTTCTGCCCTCATGCAAGAAAAGAGCTTTTTGTTGAAGGCACGACCCCGAAAGAAACTTGCGGACTTCATAAGGAACCGGAACCTGAAAACGATCCATTGCTGGATCCCGAAGGCGAAAATATCGAAGGAGATCCAAACACCACACCGCCTGCCGTGATCGATCAGGGAGGCGGAGAAACCTCTCCTCCACCGGAAACATCTCCGGACGGCGGCGGATCCCTATTCAACAATGGCGGCTAAAAAGCTTTTGCTCAACGCCTACAAATGATCCGGCGATCCGGATAGAGATCCGATATTTGAAATGACCGGGATATTAAAAACCACCGATCTTTAAGCTGTGCTTAAAGATCGGTGGTTTTATACTTTTTCTAAGAAGTCTTTTGTCTTTGGAGGATCCATTGCCTACAACTTTCAAAGGATACGCAGATCTCCTCGGATCGGATCTCTGTTTATGCCGATCCGATAGAAAACATAGAAATATTTTCATTACTATTCGATACGGTCGATAGATCTTCCTAACAAATGTCTGGGAATATCTCTCTGGAGATCGGATCGATACTATGAGATAAAACAGGTCTTAGTATTAGAACAAAAATATTGCCTTCGATCGAGATCTATTCATTCATGGCAGCCTTCAGCTTCTCCATAAACATATCTTGTATCACTTTGTACTCTCCCATCCCTCTCATCTCGATCTCCACGTCATAGCCTTTCTCCCTCAGAATGCTCTTCCAAGAGTCTTCTTCATCTGAAGCCATATCATTTTGTGCGTGATCGCCGGCTACGATCATAAAAGGTCTAAGCAAAACTTTTTTATATCCTTTTCCACGAAGCTCTTCGATAATATCCTCTAAAGTAGTCTTTCCCTCTACCGTTCCGATATAGATATTATCTTTTCCTATATTGCGGTACTCTTCCTGCAAGCGATCATACGCCTTGTCTGCAACCTCATGCTCCGATCCATGCCCCATAAAAAGGAGTGCATCACATCCTCTTAGATCATTAAATTCGGTATCCTGAGCGATCCTCGTATGATCTTCCGGTAAATAGAGCAGCGGTTTGGCGACCGGTCCATATTCTCGGGAAAGTTTTGCATACTCAAAACCATCCAAAATATGGAGCGATAAAGTAACGATCTTCTCAAATCCTTGCTTTCTGAGAGAATCCAGACCTTCCTGCGGTGAATTGACATACATATTATCTCTTGTTTTCAATTTTTTGCGGATGATATTGGAGGTAAATGCTCTCTCAAACACATCTTCTCCATATTCTTGTTTGACCAGATCCTCTATCGATTCGATACATTTTATCCTTGTTTCTTCATAGCTGGTACCGAAGCTGGCAACCAAAATTCCTTTTTTCATCTCTACCTCCCGGAAACTTTTTTCTTTGATTATATCATTTTCCTCTTGACTTTTACAATAATAAAGCGCAAAGACTCTCGAAAAAAGAATCTTTGCGCTAAAATTTTCGATCATGATCCATAGCGGAGATCGCTTGGATATCCTCTCTAGAATATCCCTAAACCGCGAACCAATATGATCAAAAGTACTACCGGAAGCAGTATATTGATGACCGGGCTCCACGCTTTGGTCACTTTTAGTTTTACAGCTCCCTGATTGACCTCTTCTCTAAATCCTTCAAACTTCCACTCAAAGATCGTATAGAAAGATAGGACCAATGCGCCCAAAGGCATCATAACATCGCCCGATAAGAAATCAACAAAATCAAATACACTTTTTCCTAATATCGTAAAACCGGCTAATGGTCCACCGGAAAGAATGCTTGGGAAACCTACGATGAGGATCAACAAAAGAGATACCCAAACACATTTTTTTCGTTCTTTCTTTGAAAGCTCGGTCATCGTTGCGACGATCGGCTCCAAATAGCCCAGTGCCGATGTCAGTGCTGCAAAGAACAGCAACAAGAAAAACATCGACCCGAAAACTCTGCCAAAAGGAATATGCACAAATAGATTGGACATGGTCACAAAGAGCAGTTCCGGTCCTGAATCAGGCTCCATCCCGAGAGCAAAGATCGCCGGAAAGATCATAAGACCCGCGATCAAAGCGGCAACCGTATCAAATCCGATGATCATCAACGCATCTTCCGGGATATTGCTATCTCTTTTCAGATAGCTTCCATAGATAAAGCCTCCTCCACTCGCGATACCGATCGAGAAGAAAGTCTGACCGAGTGCTTTGAGCAGTACCTCGCCATTGATCTTACTAAAATCTACTGACAAATACCATTTGAGCCCTTCCATCGCTCCTTTCGCTCCCGGTGCTGTAGGTAAGGTCAACGAGCGGATCGCCAAGATAACGATCATAATAAAGAGCGCAGGCATCATAAACGAACAAGCTTTTTCCAAACCCGAGTTCAGTCCCAGGGAAGAAATGATCCCTACGATAAGCATCGCGATGATCATATATGTCGCAAGTTGTGTAGGATCTGAGATAAATCCCCGGAAGATCTCGCTTGCCTGGGCCTGATCCAAATTCATCAGCTGTCCGCTGACCATTCGCACAAAATATGAAACGATCCAGCCCATGATCTGGCAATAATATGTTAGGATCAGGAATGCGGATAAAACACCGAGCCACCCGAAAGATACCCAAGGACTCCCCTTTTTTGTCAAAGAGCGCATCCCCTGTACCGGATTGAGCTGTGCACGCCTTCCTAATGAAACTTCCATGAAAAAAAGTGGTATGCCTATGATGATACAAATTACGGCATATACAAGCACGAATGCTCCTCCGCCCATCGTTCCTACAAGATATGGAAATCGCCAGATATTCCCTAACCCGATAGAAAAGCCGGCCGCTGCCATAATATAACCGAAGCGACTGCTCCAAGTTCCTCTTTTTTCGCCGTCTTTCATAATATACCTCCAGACTATTACTTAAGAATCGTTAACTCATCATTAGCCTCCAAAATATTATTTGAAAATAGTGACTCCTTTTACTTCCGTAGAAAGAGCATCCACCGCTTTTTTTACCAGCGATCTTCGCAGCTCGACCTCTTTGTTTGGATCCAGTGAAGGGTTGCCTACCGGATACGGGATCGCGATCGTAGGTACGATCCGATTTGCTCCTACCGATTGAGATATCGTTGTGATCGTAGACATATGAACGATCGGAAGACCGTATCTTTCGATCTCTTTTACCATCGTTGCACCGCAACGCGTGCAGGTACCTCAGGTAGAAGTCAGGATCACGCCATCTACACCCATTTTTTTCAGCTCCGCTCCGATCTCCTTCCCGAACAAGATCGCATTTCCTACCGCTGTTCCTGTTCCCGTTGTTGTATAGAAGAGCTCATGGACTTTACCGATCTCACCGTCCTTCTCCATTTGTCTCAAAACGTCCAATGGAACCACGCGATCCGGGCACTCGTTTGCATACACCGGATCATATCCCCCATGGATAGTGATATAATCCCCTTTGAGTTCATTCTCTTTGGAAATATCGTATTTTCCCCATTTTTGAGCAGACGCGGATTGGATCCTGTCCGGGTTACCTTGCGGAACGATCCCGCCGGAAGTTACCAATGCGATCACCGCTTTTTTCATATCTTTGATCGCCGGAGCGGGATCCACGGTATCAAATTCCGGCATCGGAAGTTCGGTCTCAAACGGCTGATCGTTCAGTCGTTTCATCAGCATATCGACTGCCCTTTTCGCGCCGATATCCTGTACCAGGATCGTTTCACGACGACCTTGTGCAAAATACCCGTCGATCGGTCGAAGTTCTTCTCCTTGGATCAATTTTTTCGCTACAGCCGCCATGCTCGGTAATGCCTTTCGCATATCTCCGGCAGCCGACCCTGTCGGTACCACATACGCGATACCTCGACAAGCGTCCAATCCCGGGTTTTCTTCATACATACCGGATACCGATCTGATGCCGAATTCTTTATCTGCAAAGTTAACAACGCCGGCACATGCCATTCCGTATCTTCCCGCATTGAACGCAGGACCTGCGACGATCAGATCCGGCTTGATCTCTTCGATCGTTTTCTTGATAAATTCCAAAGCTTCTTCTTTATTTTCATTAAAGTAGTTGTCACCACAAATGATCGTAGCTACCACTTCTCCTGCGCCTCCAAGCTCCTGCTCAAATCCGACCGCCGGACCCACTGCCCCGCGAACGACACTCGCCGGGTGATCGGCTTTGTCCTCACCGCCGATCTGACCAAAAAACTGGTTCAGGTAGTATAATACTTTTTTTCCCATCTCTGACCTCCTATTTCAACTC
>JAUMYO010000116.1 GCA_030528605.1 Peptostreptococcaceae bacterium
AAAACATCGAGTGGGGGACTCGATGTTTAGGGATATTAATAAGGTTTTATTTGAAGGGCAGACCCTTATCCATCTGCCTAAAGAAATTATATCATAACTCAGATAAAATGTAAATGATCTGAGCGAAGAAAAGTAAAGTTGTGAAGCCAAGGAGCGACCCAAGATCCGATCGACGGATAGAAGATCACTCCACTTCGAGCGTTGATCCGGGAAAAGTGTTTTCGATCTCCTGCGTCAGTTCCAGCCATTTGTCTTTCTTGAGATCGGACAATTCTTCTTCGCTGATATAATGCGTCAGGATGGGTTTGCCATACAGATCGGATAAGATCGGATCGACATATCGATTCGGCTCAGTCGATCGCATGATATTCATCATACTCTTGTTCTCGCCCTCGAATACGAAAAAAAGATTGCCGTTCACAAACCTTGCCGGTCGTGCCATGATGAGCACCGAGTAGATATTCATCCTTCGGATCTCCTTGAGTTTTTGCTTGAGCGACGGAAGGATCTCATTTATTTTTTCCAGCGCAGCTTTTTCTTCATCGTCTATGGTTTGTTGTCGAACATCTTCAACATTTGCAGGAATTATTTCATCCATATTTTCGTATGTGGAAAACTCATTTTGCTCTTGGAGCTTGTCATTTGTGGAAAAATTACGGTTATCCACAGAATTTTGCGAGTTACCCACGGAGTTTTGTGGAAAACCGATGCCGTTTGCGATCTTTTCCTCAAGTTCCCGGATCTTTCGATGAAGTTGTTTGATCTCAAGCTCTTGCGCAGAAAGCTCCGATTTGAAAATTGAAGGAAGCCGGCGATACATTTCAATATTTTCAAATTTTGTATTAGTCAGCATGACCATCTCCGCCATCATCTGAGTATCCGGATCGGGACTGTAGCGGAGCTGCCCCAGCGTTTTTGAAAGCTCTTCCAAAATATATGCCGCCTGGCGGTCGTTCATAAAAGATGCCGCTTCTTCCAGTTGTTCGGCGGAAGAACGAGGCACATCGTTTTGGAAAAGGATCAGATCGCGGAGGAATTGGATCAGATCCAGCAAAAAGACCTTCGGATCCAGACCGCTTGCTCGGATCCGATCGAGCAGGATCAGGACCGCAGACGTGTCGCTATCCATGATCGCACGCAGAAGATCGAGCTGATGGCTGCTGTGGACCGAGCCCAGTGCCTTCGTCACATTCTCCGGATCCAGGTCACCGTAGGAGATCGCTTTGTCGAGCAAGCTCAGAGCATCTCGCAGTCCGCCGTCACTTTTTTTGGCGATGAGATCCAGTGCCTCCTCGCTGAATGCGATCTTTTCTTCCGACAGAACGACCTTGAGGCGTTTGACGATCTCCTCGATCGTGATCTTGTTGAAGTCAAAACGCTGTGTTCTCGAAAGAATGGTAGCCGGCAGCTTGTTCGGCTCGGTGGTCGCCATGATGAAGATCACATGCTCGGGAGGCTCTTCGAGGCTTTTTAGAAAAGCATTGGCGGCAGCGGTCGACAGCATATGGACCTCGTCGAGGATGTAGATCTTGTATTTGCCTTCAAAAGGCGCGAGTGCAAGCCGATCGATGATCTCTCGGATATCTTCGACCTTGTTGTGCGATGCCGCATCCAGCTCGATGATGTCGATGTCCGACCCCCGGTTCAGCTCGGTGGCAAAGATCCGTGCGGTCGAGGTCTTTCCGGTCCCTCTCGGTCCGGTAAAAAGATAGGCATGTCCGACATTGCCCGTTGCGATCTGGTTTTTCAGAATGGGGATGATGTGATCCTGCCCATAGACCTCGTCAAAAGTCTTTGGACGATACAAGCGGTAGAGAACCTGATTCATAATGCTCCTCCTTTATCAAGAGACAAGCGCCGGTCCGAAGGAAGACGGCAAGCGCTTTGCCGAAGATCCAAATAAAAACCCATCAAGTATCTCAGCACACAGGGGGCTCAGCTTAGTGCTGCTATCTTCCGATCCTGACACGGTTCACTGATCCCTGTTGCTAAGGCCTGATGGGCTAGTAAGAGTATATCAAAAATCCCGGTCGCCGTCAATCGGAATGGAGAAAGATCGCTGAAGAAGCTTGGCGGAGCTTGAAAAGATCACCCAAAGATGATATGATAAAAATGCTTTTGCAATGGAAGCGTTGCAGAAAGAGATCGAGACCGATGGAGAAGATGATGGATCAAGAATGTTGTTTTACAAGAGAAAAAAGCTGGTTTCGCTATCGAACGGGCGCGATCATCGTGGAGGACGGGAAGGTGCTGTTTGCCAAAAGCCGGAGCGTGGAGTATTTTTATACCGTCGGGGGAGGCGTCCATCTGGGGGAATCGGCGGAGGATTGTGTACGGCGCGAAGTGTTTGAAGAAACGGGCGTTCCTTATGAAGTCGATCGCCTTGCTTTGATATGCGAGAATTTTTTTGTAGGGAATGAAGGCGTGATCGACGGTTTGGATTGTCATACGATCGAGATGTATTTTGTGATGAAAAGCAGGGGCGATACGAGGCTCAACAGCCATTCGTACAATAAATATGATGAGCTGGAGGAGCTTTGCTGGATCCCGATCGAAGAGATCGGATCCTATGATATCCGACCTTCTTTTATTCGAAGCAGGATCCGGGAGATCATCGATACGAAAAATATCATCCATGTCGTGACATCGGGTAAATGATCGGGAGGGGATCGTGAGAACAGAGAAAGTTATCGTAGAGAAATATGATCCTATGTGGAAAGAAGATCTTGCAAAGATCTGTGATGAGCTGATGCCGTCGCTGAAGGGTCTGATCCTCGCAGCGGAGCATGTCGGGAGTACGGCGGTGGAAGGGATGTCGGCAAAACCGATCATCGACATCGACCTTGTGATCTCGGATCAACGAATGCTGGAGCCTGTGATACATGCTCTGGAGTCGATCGGCTATCACCACGAAGGAGATCTGGGGATCGAGGGTCGGGAGGCATTTCGGTATGAGGGGAAGGAACATTTGAGGATACATCATCTCTATGTTTGTTCAAAAGATTCTTTGGAATTGAAAAGACATCTTGGTTTTCGGGACTATCTGCGCTCGCATCCCGAGGCAGTGTTGGAGTACAGTATTGTAAAAGAAGAAGCTGCAAAACTTTTTCCCGATGATATCGAAAAATATATGGAGTATAAATCTTCCGTGATCGAGCGTTTGTATCATGCGGCAGGTATTTTAGATCTCTAGACCGATGAGCGCAAGATCTTAGATTGATCGGAACGGAATTTTTGGAGAAGCCTGTGAGATGAAGGCTTCTTTTTATAAAAAATCAGCGAGGCATAAACTGCCTCGCTGATTTTTTTATAGTTATCCCGTCATCTTCTCTATGGGTCTATTATAAAGCTTTCTCCAATACGACTTCCTTAGTCTCGTGCTTCCACTTGACATCCACTTTCAGCCCCAATTCTT
>JAUMYO010000020.1 GCA_030528605.1 Peptostreptococcaceae bacterium
AGGTAGGATACTGCCCGGATCGGAAATGATCGAGCCGGAACGAGATGGAAGAGAAATGACTCCGGAGTGGAGTAGTCGTTTTGTATTTATAAAAAGATTCCGTTTTACGAGAACCGATTCAAAGAGTTTCCGTCTCCGAGTGGAGTAGTGTTGTTCCGTACAAAAGCCCGACAAGCCGACACCATTTTGCAACTCCAAGTTTCCGTCTCCGTGTGGAGTAGTGTCGTTCCGTACCGCGTTTGACATGTTCGCGGAGGCTGGGTTGTTGTGTATGTTTCCGTCTCCGTGTGGAGTTGTTGTTCCGTACGAACTGGAAAAGATTCTTTATCGAACAGCTCCGCGCCCAGTTTCCGTCTCCGTGTGGAGAAAATAGTCAAACAGGACCATAGCTATTATATCATATTTGTAAAAACAAACAAACTTACAAACCCTTCTATCCGGAAGGTTTTTTGATGCAAAGACCAAAAGTAATTGCACGAAACGAGATAAAAGATAAAGGTCTCCGTGTGGAGTAGTGTTGTTCCGTACAAGATGCAATAGCTTGGTACACAGAAAGAATAAAGTCAAGTTTCCGTCTCCGTGTGGAGCTGTTGTTCCGTACGCTGGAATTATTTGGTTGATAAAAAAAATCCTAGATTAGGCGTTTCCGTCTCCGTGTGGAGAAAATAGTCAAGCAGGATCATAGCCATTATATCATATTTGTAAAAACAAACAAACTTACAAACCCTTCTATCCGGAAGGTTTTTTGATGCAAAGACCAAAAGTAATTGCACGAAACGAGATAAAAGATAAAGGTCTCCGTGTGGAGCTGTTGTTCCGTACCGTGTAATGGCAGAGATGGAAGGATTATCAGGATATGGACTTCCGTCTCCGAGTGGAGTAGTGTTGTTCCGTACCCAGCTAATAATAAAAGATTGGATGGCAAGAAAAATACTGTTTCCGTCTCCGTGTGGAGTAGTGTCGTTCCGTACGAACTGGAAAAGATTCTTTATCGAACAGCTCCGCGCCCAGTTTCCGTCTCCGTGTGGAGTAGTGTTGTTCCGTACAGTGAGAGAAATAGGATACTCAATGTGATGTGTGAAGATAGTTTCCGTCTCCGTGTGGAGTAGTGTTGTTCCGTACTCGGAGTTAGCAAGGAGAGCAGTTTTAGAGAGCTTGCGGGTTTCCGTCTCCGAGTGGAGTAGTGTTGTTCCGTACTAAGGACTGAATCGGACAGCCACAGAACGGATATAAGAGTTTCCGTCTCCGAGTGGAGTAGTGTTGTTCCGTACGCGATTGACTCCTCAAACTGCGGTAGGGGAACCTACTGCGTTTCCGTCTCCGAGTGGAGTAGTGTTGTTCCGTACTCGTTGCCATCCTCGATCGATCGTTCTATGAGGGCAATATGTTTCCGTCTCCGAGTGGAGTAGTGTTGTTCCGTACTTTGTATTTCTACAAATTTAAGCGGTTGATTTTTTGATAGGTTTCCGTCTCCGAGTGGAGTAGTGTTGTTCCGTACAAGTGAAGTTCATCAACGTTTCTCAACTTCTTTTCAACGTTTCCGTCTCCGAGTGGAGTAGTGTTGTTCCGTACCTTACTTCTATGGAACGAAAGCATATGAAGAAGGTGTAGGGTTTCCGTCTCCGAGTGGAGTAGTGTTGTTCCGTACAGGTAGAAAGAAGGAGAAAATGAAAAAAAATAAATTTGAGTTTCCGTCTCCGAGTGGAGTAGTGTTGTTCCGTACTTGAATTGGCTGAGTACTTCCACTCAGTCAAAGAACTTCAAGAGTTTCCGTCTCCGAGTGGAGTAGTGTTGTTCCGTACGAGCTTTTTGCTTGCGGTTTTGCAAGCAAGGGCTAGCGGTAGTTTCCGTCTCCGAGTGGAGTAGTGTTGTTCCGTACTTTCCGTGTTAAATTCAAAGCATTGAAAAATAGAGGTGTTTCCGTCTCCGAGTGGAGTAGTGTTGTTCCGTACGCGGTTGAAAAAGTTAAGTCGATGCTACTAGCAATCGGTTTCCGTCTCCGAGTGGAGTAGTGTTGTTCCGTACGATAAAATCCAATCAAGGGATAATATCACCGTATCCCGTTTCCGTCTCCGAGTGGAGTAGTGTTGTTCCGTACGGGCGGTAGAAAGGAATACTATATGTACTCAACAAACTCGTTTCCGTCTCCGAGTGGAGTAGTGTTGTTCCGTACTTGACGGCAAATTGCCGTCAGGATATAAATTTTTTAGGGTTTCCGTCTCCGAGTGGAGTAGTGTTGTTCCGTACTCGAGAATTAACAATAATATTGATCTCGATAACCTTCCGTTTCCGTCTCCGAGTGGAGTAGTGTTGTTCCGTACTAGAGGCGGCGCGGTAGCCATTCGTAGCCGCCTCCAAAAGTTTCCGTCTCCGAGTGGAGTAGTGTTGTTCCGTACTATGAAATCTATTTAGGTATTGACGGGGCAGGATATGAGTTTCCGTCTCCGAGTGGAGTAGTGTTGTTCCGTACTAGAAAGAAGGTAAATAATGAAAAAATTAAAATCCGTTTCCGTCTCCGAGTGGAGTAGTGTTGTTCCGTACGATCCGGTTCGCTTCTTCATCGCTCATAGAGTCTATCATCGTTTCCGTCTCCGAGTGGAGTAGTGTTGTTCCGTACTCTTCTTCTTCGGAGTCCCACTCAAGGGACTCCAAATATGTTTCCGTCTCCGAGTGGAGTAGTGTTGTTCCGTACACGACAAAGAAGCGGCGTTAGCTGCTATTAAAGCCCGTTTCCGTCTCCGAGTGGAGTAGTGTTGTTCCGTACGCAAGCCAGTCGCAATTATGGAAATCTAAAAATAAGTTTCCGTCTCCGAGTGGAGTAGTGTTGTTCCGTACACTTGCAACGGATCGCCTGATACGCATCAGTACTCCGTGTTTCCGTCTCCGAGTGGAGTAGTGTTGTTCCGTACGAACTTTATCCCTGAATGGATGATGCGAAAATTATATAGTTTCCGTCTCCGAGTGGAGTAGTGTTGTTCCGTACCCGACGATGGCTTTTCCGATGGTCGATTTTCCCGAACCGTTTCCGTCTCCGAGTGGAGTAGTGTTGTTCCGTACAAGGGAAATCAAAATGAAAAAAAATAAATTTGCTCCGTTTCCGTCTCCGAGTGGAGTAGTGTTGTTCCGTACGAGCAACCCCGGTCTTTTGATTCCCTTTTGACCGTGTTTCCGTCTCCGAGTGGAGTAGTGTTGTTCCGTACATGATACTGATCACTTCGAGCGATGCCTGCGTGAGCGTGTTTCCGTCTCCGAGTGGAGTAGTGTTGTTCCGTACACAAGATCACAGATCTCCGGAAGGAAATCGAATCAAAAGGTTTCCGTCTCCGAGTGGAGTAGTGTTGTTCCGTACCCTATCTTTCTTCGATGAAGTGGGGGCAATGGTTTTGGGGAGCATTTTCGGGGCACTTTCGATTTTTTTGAAAAAAATGCCCGATATCGTTTTTTAACGGCACAAAAGCATTGGTATCTTCACATCGGGTCACATTGTTAAATAAAGTAGTAAATCTCATTTTCATTTTTGATCTCTTTTCCATAGACAACAGATCGTACGTTTTGGTTCAGTCGATAGATCCGGATAAGATCTTCGGGCAGGGCAAAATCGTCGATCGCCTGAAAGAGTTTTTGGCATTTTTCTCGAGTCAGGATACATTCAAAAGCGGACTTTTGTATTCGATATCCGAATCCGAGAAGCAGGTTTGCCAATTTTGTGCGTCGCTTATTTGAAATTATATCATAGATCACGATGACAGTGAAGTTGTCTTCAAAATAAATTTTTTCAAAATCTTGGTCCAATACATCCCATTCCATATTTATCACCTTATCAATACGGGTTTATAGCCATGCGGGCGATCGTCTTCAAGTGCTTTGATCAGTTGCATGACTTGGTACTCGATAATTCGCCGAAAACTCATCTTGTAGGGAACTTCGGCGATATAGCCGACTTCTTGGCGCAGTCGTTTTTCAAATTCGGCAACGAATTTTTTACAGGCTTCTTTTTGCAGATAGACGCCTCCGTTTTCTTCGTTGTGATCAAACATCTCGGCAGTGATCTTGCGGTGGTTTATGAGGGAGATGGCAAGAGAATCTACCAAGATGGGACGCCATTCTTCGAGCAGATCGGAGCACAGTGCCGGGTGGTTGTGTCGATCGGCGTGCAGAAATGCAGCATAGGGATTGAGTCCTTTGGTTGCGACGGTCGTAAAGATCTCGTAGTGGAGCAGGGTATATCCGAAGCTGAGGATCGCGTTAAAAGGGTCCTTGGGCGGTCGTCGCGTTCTTTTTTCAAAAGAAAATTTGGGCGGAAGTACAAGGTTCAGCCCTTTGTAATATTGTTTGGCAAGAAGTCCTTCGATCCCCATCAGCTCGGAGATGGTCCGGGCGTGGTCGATCTTTTGGATATTTTTCGCCATCTCATCCAAGAGTGCTTGCATTCGCTCCGGTTGCAAGTAGCGGTTGTATCGCACGAGAACGGTCCTTTGATTTGTTGTTTTTCCGTGGATGAATCGTTTGGAAAGCTCGAGAGAGAAGTTGAGGTCATCGCTTTTTCGGAATTGGAGCCGCTGTCGATCGATGTTGATATGGCTAGTTGAATCCAATCTGCCGTAGTAGGATCCGGTGTTGGATAGCCAGGTCAGATGGACTCCTCGCTCAAGAAGTTTTTGTATGCAGTTGGTCGTCACCTGGATCCCGCCGAACATGACGATATTGTCGATGCTTTCGATCGGGACGGAATGTTCGTTGCCGTTTTGCTCTTTGATCTGGAGTCGATTGTTTTGATAACTGACGACGCTACCTTGTTCATAAACATAAAGGTTGCTCATGTTTCCTCCTTTTGTTTGGGTTGCCCACCGGGATCGAGCTGTGAAGGATCCCGATGGACGTTTTTTATATCGTGTGGAAGGATCTGTTGAAGCGGCGGCTCTATTTTTCTTCTTCGAGCAGTTTTAGGATCTCTTTGTTGATGTCGTCGTAGAAGCTGAGCATATCTTCACTGTAACCAAATTTTGTATAGTATTTTGAAAGGAAGTTTTCTAGCGTAATATTTATGCTTTCGATATCTCTTTGTACTGCTTTTTGAAAATCACTCTGATTATAAGTCGTTAAAGAGTGTGCCAACAGATTACGAACGTCTTTTACTGTTTTTACTGTGGAATAGCTATTTTGCTGAGTTTCTTTCAAAAAGATATCGTCAAGCATATCTAAGTCTTTCTTTTCAAACTTGGAAGCAAGATTTTTGTTTTTTTCAAGAGAATATCTGATAATGATTGAGAGCAATCTTAAGCTGATATCTCTACGGTAATCATAAGTGCGTTTGAATTCACTGTTGATTTTTTTAGCAAGATCAGGACAGTTGTTGAGAACTTTTCGTTCGTCTAAATGATAGCGTGGCTCCGCTTTCTTGTCTGTTGTTTTGTTAGTAAACAGGTTAAAAAACGATCGTGGCGATATTTCCAGATCCATTAGTATCGAGATGTAGAGATTGACTGCCAGCGGTTCGAGCATCAGGATATAGCCTGCAATATCTAATGATTTTTGTTTTGCTATTGCCAGGGCAAAATAATCTGTTATTCTATACCAAAGAGGGATATTGTTGAGTTTTGGGTCCTTAGGGTAATACATCAAATCCCTAGGCAAGTCTTGATGGATCTTAGAAAAGGTCTCATTTGCTCGTATTCCCTTTAAGTGTTTTCTTTCGTTGGCATAAGAGAGCATGGTTTTTATTTTGTGCGATTCTTGAAACGAAGCTAAATTTAATAACTCAAGCGACATCTCATACTCATATTTGTCTAATAATTGTTGGATCTGATTTTTTATTTTAACTCTAATATATCTTGTAAGATCAGGAGTCTCTATTCTTTTTTTTGGCTCAGGATTCTTTTTATTATCGATATTTTTTTCTGCTTCAGCTACAGCATCATAATTTTTGTATTTTTCAATGTCAAGAAAATTACTCTTTTCGCCCGGTGACGAAACCTGAATCGGAACAAGATTTAAGTCCGAAGAGTTTATAATGTAAGAGATAAGATTACTTGTCATTTGCGGTGTTCCGGAAGAAATATTTACAAGAACTTGAGCATCCGGCTCATTTTCTTTGATCATGCCAAAGACTTCATTGATAATATCAAAAAATGTATCAAAATGATGAGCGTCTTCAATGTCGGTTTTTATTGGTATGATGATTGGCTCATAATTCAAATTCGCGTGGATCGCTTTTTCGTATACATTTTCTTCTTCTTGAAGTACTAACATTTCTTTTGTTAAAATTAAATATATTTTTTCCGGATGATTAAATCTACAAATATGCAGAATAGGACCATCATTTTTTCCTCCGATCGGATCGTGTCCTCCGGCAAAGGTAAATAAAACTTTTTTACTCATATCGTACTCCTCCCATTCCCAGTGAAGTTTTGATGCCAAGACCTGTGTATTCCGATGAGGCGATCAGGAAGTGGAGCAGAGAGGTCAGTGCCCGATCGCCTCGGATCGCGGGCTGGATGGTACCGACAAATCCTTTGATCCGGACGCTCTCCAAGCTGAAGTTGGCAGTGCGAAGGTCGTAATCTCGTATATATACGCTTTGGAGAAGGTCCCCGAGGATCTGCTCGTCTTCCAGCTTGATGTGATCGGAATGGGTGTTGATCTTCTTGATAACGCCTGAAAGCAAGGTGCTTATATCCGGAAAGATATGTGTCATTCCTTGCGATTTGAAAGAGGTAGGCGTGAGCAGTCGGATCTTTGTGCTTTTTGGCGCACCGACATAGAGCTCGTCAAATGTGGTTTTGGTCAGCTCCGTATTCTTTACGATGACATCCAGGTTTTTGTGTTCCAATGTGATGCGCTCCGGCGTATCGAGCAGCGGAACGATGAGATTGTCGTATGCGAGTTTGTTGTAGGTCGTGATCCGCCAAAAGAATTTTTTGCTTTCGCGATCCCGGTATACACAGGATGTGAAAGGGTTCGTGCTGTTATAATGAAGATACTCGGCATAGGAAGTATTGATGATGCTCATCAGGTATCCGTGAAAGAGGGAGCCCATATTTGGGCTCAAGCCTTCTCCGGAGATCTCAAATTTAATTTTCGCCAACATGTTTTTCCTCCATGATCACAAGCTGCACAACTCCCGCAAGTTCAAAGTTTCCAAGATCCACACGGTTGATGACTCGTGGGGATATCCGGTCGTTGAGATGGACAAGGATATTTTCGGTTTTTTTCTTTGCTTTTTTATCCTTCGATCTATTGGATCCGAAGAACGGGTCTTTTTTGTGGAGCAGGGCTTTTGTGACTTGCAGGAGCTCGTCTTTTTTATCAAAGAGCGCGTGAATGATCGTTTTTTGGTGGAAACCTGTATTTGCCCCCAGTATCAGATCGTATTCTTTGTTTACGTTCAAGGTGTGCTGTGTAAGATATTCGGAGGCATTTTCGACAGCCTTTAGGATATCTTTTGCGTTTTGTATCTTGAGAGGTGTCTTTTCGAGCAGGTCGATATCCAACGTCAAGTCAAAAAAAAGTTTGGAGCCCGGCATCAGATATTCACGGCATAAAGGAATAGGTTTAGGATCTTCTTTTTTGAGCCGATGCTCATCATGATCTTGTAAAAAGTCTGATGAAATGTTCTCGGACGCATAGCTGTCCGATACGGAGAGCCCGAATTGTTTGATTTTTCGACTCGGATAGTAGTATAGGATCTTGTCGATGACCTCTTTTATTCTATTGGATGTTGATTTTCGGAAACTATTTGCAAGCTTTTGATCCGTCACTTCTTTTGCTTCTTTCAATATAGTATTTTTTAATGAACTATATCGATCCCGATCTTTTATCAGATGATCGACAAGCAAGCTGTTAACGATAGCTCCTTTGATACTGCTGCCCGGGATATAGGGCTGATTGTAGGCATCGCGAATGAAGAGCTTGATCTCGTTGTCAACATCGACATCTTCGTAGGTCGAGAGCAAGAACCTTTCGATCTTGTTCAGGGATCTGTTTTCTTCCAGAAAAGTGTAGAGACCGGCAACTTTATCTTGCTGGTTGCGTTTTTGATACACATTCCGATGGATATATTCGATATATTTGTCGAGCAAGTCGCTTTCGGACAAGAATTGCATGAATTTGTTCTCGTCGATCAGATAGAGTGTTCGATTCAGCTCGTCGCAGATGTATTCGTTGCTTTTTAATACACTTTTATGTTCTGATCCGCCGACATGAAGTGCGGTGATCACATTGAGTGACATTTTGTATTTCTTGATATTAGCCATTTAGGTCCACCCCCAATATCATCGGTTTGCCGAATCGATAGATACTATGCGCTCCGTGCAGTCTGAGATCGGCGATCCGTCCTTTCGGTCTAAAGTTCAGGACGGAGCCGGAGCAGATCATGTGGAGCTGTTTTCTTTTTTGCGGTTCATCGCTGTATGATGCGAGATCGACAAATCCGCTTCTTTTGATCAATCGATACCGGTTCTGATCTTTTTTGAGCATTTCGACCTCATCTTTTTGAGGGAGGTAGCTCGAGAGAAGCAGATAGTGTGTACTTTGTCCGGTGTCGAGCATCTCGATGAGCTGTTTTTCGCAAGGATCATTCGATCTATTTTCCAAAACGATCCGATCGACTATATCAAATCGTCCGTATCCTAATGATCTTTTGCCTCCCAGTCCGGCGAGCGAAAGGCTATCCAGCGTCCGGTCAAACTTTTTTTGGAAGTTTTCGGGACAATGGAGGATGAAGTATAGACCGGATCCTTTATGGAACCGAAAGATCTCCAAGTTATATAGCCGGGTATCTTCGCCTGTTCTTGAGATCATATTTTTGGTATGGAGCATTTTTTCGCCAAAAGCGTCGTCGATCTCCGGAAGATTTTCTCCGGTGCGCAGAAAAGCAAAGTATCCGGGAAGTTTTGATAAAGGGATATGGTTCATGGATTTGAGCTTTTTACGATCGGTGCGCAGCTCGCTGCTTGGTTGCGTTTTGCGCTCGATGCTCACCACGGGTTTTGGGATATAGAGCTCTTGGTTTTTGTATGGCAAGAGATCGGAGAGTGTAAATACTCCATTCTCTGCCAAAGTGTAGAGTTCGTCATCATCGTATAATTTTTTGTACTCGCAGAAGATGGCAGAATACAATGCGTCCGATGTCATTGTAAATTCTGTTGATTCCGGACCGATCCCGCTCAAACCGCCAATATGGATCCCGTTGGGAAGTTGGAGTTTATAGATTATAGGGATCATTATCTCACCCTGCTTTCCAGTGTTTTGTTTATTAATTCGGTTTCGTTATGCAGCTCTTTGTATTTTTCGTCGTAGGTCTTGATCTCTGCTTTGAGATCGTGGAATTTGACTCGACCGTATCCTCTTGTTCCGTGTCCGCCGAGATAATCGTCCTGTAGCAGCTCGAAGAGCAGTGCGATGTTTTCGATATCCTCGTGGAGCTCTTCTTTGTTTTCGATATTGTAGACCAAGCGAAGATCAAACTCTGCACCTGCGGGTACGCGTTCTTGTTGTCGAGGATTTGCTATGCCTGTAGCGCGATCGATGGTATTTTCGTGTTTTACTTCGCCATAAGGAAGATCTAAATCAAGATCTCTCAATTCGCGTTCAGAATGGTCGCTGAGTAAAATATCTTGAAATTGTAGACGAGAATAGACGATCGGTTTGGATGAGCCGAACAATCGTTTGATCTTCACATCCTCGTTTTCGATCTTTTCCATTGTTAGAGAATTCGGAGCATACTTTGTTCGAGCAAGCAGAAAGCGCATTTTGCCTTTGAGGGACGATCCGGGGATCATCGGTCTGTTGGTGATCGAGTCACGAATGACGATGTTATCGACCGCACCGATCGCGGAAAAATCGCCGGAGGTTCCGATATGAAGACCGGTCACAAGCTGTAATGTACCGGTAATGATCACTTTTCCTTGGATTGTACTGATTCTACTCATTTGTTTGCTCCTTATCTTCTATTATGGTTTCTGTTTTTTTGAGAGTCATTACTTCTGTATTGATTCTTTTCGATCTCATGAAGTTGCTCGTAGTATTTCATATAAGCGACGATCTCTTCCAGGTATCGATAAAATATGAAGAAATCTTTTTCGCTTTTGATGGATCGGATCCCTTCGGAGATCTTAAAATTTTTATCGAAACGAAAGACCTTGTCTTCTCTGCCGCATTGGTAGATATGACGGATGAGAAGGTATTTTATGTCATTCTTAATATCTTCTGAGATCTCATAGCCGTTGCGACCTTTTTCGTTCTTTTCCATCTCGATCTTGTTCTTTACGATCGAGGTATTGGAAAGAAGCAGTCTCAATTGAGTCACGGTGATCAGGTTTTTTCCTGATTCTTTTATCTTATCTTCTACATTCACTTGATAATTCATATTCTCTCCTTAATCTCTTATTTCGTAGAGCATCAAATAAATTGCGGTGAGCAGTTGTTTGGCATCTTCTTTGTTTTTTATCCATTGCATCAATTGTTTTTTGAATTCGTAGAAGTTGTTTTCATTGTCTTTTGTCGTTTTGATGCGAGCCAATGTGTATGCAAAGCGCGCGATGTCCAGTCTGTCATCCTCGATCAGTCTTTTGTTGATCAGATCCATTAATTTATATAGTTTGGACTTTCCTATAAAAACTTTGTCGGAAGATCCTTGCTCATCGGTCGTAGTGATCTCTTTCAGTTTTGTATATTTTTCGTTCAGGACTTTTTGGATAAGATCATCCCAGGAGTAAACATGTTCGAGCTTGGAATGGATGCTTTTGCCAAAAAGGGCTACAGCATCTTTGGTAGCTTTTATGTTATCTGCCTTCTCAAGGTCTTGCTGACGGATAAAGCTTTTTGCAAGTTTTTCCAATTCGCCTGTTTGCTCCGCCATCTGATAGACCGGATAATTTTCGCTAAAGAATGCGATCCCGGCGGATAGAGTGATCTTGCCGTTGCAGAATTCTTTGAAAGCGGTCCTTAAGTCGATCGAAAACTCGATGATATCATTCCATGTCCCGATCGCAAACACATCATCTCCACCGGAGTAGACCAGCACGATATTTCGCGGAGAGCATTCATCGCTGCCGAAGATATCGCAGTATTTTTTGAAGTATTGGTTATCCTGTCTTGCTGCGTCATTTTTTTCAAGGATCAGGTTGATCTTTCTCTTGAAAAAGTCGGAGAGATATTTGGATAATACCGCTGACTTTGCTAAGGTGACCGACTCATAAGGGTATTTTGAGCTTTCATCTGCAAAGCCGGACATAAAGAGTGTTCCGAGATCGTCAAGATCGGCTCGAAGGACCGCCAAACGCTTGATACCGATCGATTTTTTTACAAGGTCTTCAAATTCGATCAGCTGATACCGGGATCTATGGTCCGAAGGATCTTCGGAGCTATCTGTGGAATAATGTTTTATGTTATAATTTCCGACCTGTATATTGGTACCGAATTTGTCTTCGATCGCGAGAGAGTTGATCACATAGTATCGATACAGTTCTCCGGACTGTTCGGCATGATTTTTTTCGGCTCCGTTCACTAAACGAACGACAACAGATCCATCCGATAATGTCGGCAGCTCAACGCCATTTTTGTTTGTGGATCCGGATCGGATCTCGGCGATATAGTGGTCGCGACCGAAGTCGGTTTGGTATAATTTGGCGATGTTTTCGCCCAGTTTTATAAAGTGGGCACAGCTGTTACAAATCTCGACCTCGTGATATCTTTTGGAATTGGCATTCAGGATCTCTTCTCTTTCGGCTTTTCGGCAGATCGCACATTCTTTGGTGTAGCTATGCACTTGGTTGAGAGGGCTGTCTTCATCAAAAAGCTGCTGAAGCTGTTCCTCTTCATAGCGCGAGATCTTGTTTGCGGAGGCTTGGATGGAGAGACGCTTGAAGATCTGTCCGATCTTGTTTTCTGTTTTTTTGTCGGTACTTAGTCCGTTCCCAAGCTCTTCTGCCGATGTGGGGGTGGATACTGATTCAAAGTACAGCTTGGAGCCGACTTCTCTCAATAGATAGTCGTTGATGGTCTTTTTGCATTTTTTGAGGACTTCTTTTACCTTTTTGGTGTTTGGAAGCAGCAGATAGAATTGACTTCCTCCTGAGTAGATCAGGTTGATCCGATCCATGGATAATGAATGCAGGATCTCGTCGATGATATGCTCGGCAAAGAGTTCCAGAAAGAAAGACCGTCCGCGCAAGGATTTCATCGCCATTTTGGATGTGATGGTATAAATAAAGTCCTGGATGCCGCTGAACTCTCCGCTTACTACCAAAAATTTTTCGGCGGATCGATCTTCCGGTGAACCGATATCTTGGTATCCTTGAGCAGTATCCTTGTGATATACATACAGACAGCTTGCGATCGCAGCGGTCAATTTTGCATGGTCATAATATGAAATGTCGGAATGGATATAGCCCGATGCAGGGATATTTGACATATATCGCTCGATCCTTTGCATCAGATGGACAGGAGAAGGGTCGGGTGATCTTTTCATTTCATCTTCCAGTTCGTGGAGCAGATGTGCATAGTCTGTGTCGTTCGCCTTGACGGAAGTTTTTGCCTTAGGCATCTGAAAGGATTTTTCACCCAGTTTTTCAAGCTCAAATGCTTGTTCGGGTGATCTTTTGTTTGTCCGTATGTGATCAAATACGGAACGGATCGGTCGAGCTTGTTCGCTCTCTTTACGTCGGTGATCTGAGCCGGATGCGATATTGGCTGCTTCTGCGATAAGGTATGCAAGTGACTGTGGATCGATCGCTTCATTCATTTGATGACGATCGAGCTGTTCGAGTATTTCATACACCGGATGAGATCCGCCCAATAATCGTTGGTCACGAAGATATGAGGAGTGGATATCAGTCTCCTTTATTCCCGTGCGCGCAACGATCCGGGGAAAGTCGCTAAGCAATGCACCAAGCTGTAGATCGAGCATGGTTTTTTCCATGATTCCTCCTTTTTGAAAACGTTTTATTTTGCTAAAACGATTTTATCATAAAAGAAAAAGAATTTCACTATTTTTTGATCGACTTATCAAATAATGATTTGGAGATACCGCATAATTTAAGAAATCGGCATAGAAGCAATTTCATATGAAGGATAAAATTTTTTCAAAATATTGATGTGATACTATTATTCTTTAGAACCGGCACTTAATAACAAATTTTATTTTTTATAGCTTATATGGAACGATGATCCTGCCCGTTTCGTCGTTTCATTAGAACGGAAATGTATGGATATGCTTATTTTATTGGATAATAGTATGACAGACTTTCGTAGTTTATAAAACCGAAGAAAACTCAGAAGCTTACCTTTGTGCAGGCTTCCTTTTTTGATCGATAGAAAGAGTCTGTGACCTGAAAGATATGATCTGCGCCTGCATATACAGCGCAGGTTTTTGATGATATAATCTCGGTAAAGGGATCGATGATCCGAGTAAATTTTTTTGGGAGTACATTTGGAGAGTACATATGAGTGCGAATAAGAATTATTATAAGAAGAAATTGTATCTGATCCTCTTTGTCGCGTCGATCGCGCTGGCGGTCCACGGACTTTTTCAGTATTATCAGCCGTTGATCGAAAGACCGTGGCAGCTTGTTTCCGCTGTCTTGTACGGGACGATCAAAATGTTTTTGTTCGTTGCGCCGCTGCCTGCGGACGGAAATACGGCGATAAGCTATGAGATCGCAAAGTGGCTGGCACCGATCTTGACTTCGGCACTGGTCTTGACGAAGATCACGAACCTGCTTTTTCATTTCAAGAATACTTTGCGGAATCGTTGGAGCAAGGATCATCTGATCCTGTTTGAGCGCACGGAGCTCACGGATGCGCTGATCCGCGATCTTCAGCATTCGGAGTCGACCTATCGGCTTTCGCTGATCTGCAAGACACCGATCCCTGAGGAGTGGAGGACGCTTTATGAAAAGAGCTCTGTGGCGGTACATCTGTTCGATATGGAGAATGCCTCGCCGAAAGAGATCCGAGAAATGTTTTATAAGGTCGGTTTTGATTCGGCAAAGGCGATGGTTTTCGGGGCGCCGACGGATCTGGAGAATTATTCGACTTTCGTCCGTCTGATCAGGAGGATGAAGCCGCAGCATGATATCAATTGCTATATCCGGTGCCGATCGCGGGAGATCCCGACTTATCTGGAGGATGTTTTGTCCGGCGAAAAACAGAAAGAACCTTCGCTCGCTCATCTCGATCTGATACCCTTTGATCCGAATGATCTGGTGATCCGCCTGCTATTTTCCGAGCTGAGCGGACCGAGCGGACCGCTTCGATCGAATTTTGAGCAGCTGAGGGCTTTTGTGCAAACAGGGGAGTGCATAACGACCGAGGCGTTGAGTCGGGCGCTGGGACAAGTCCATTTTCTGGTGATCGGAGCCAATGAGCTGGTGGAGCCTTTGCTGCATCATGTGGCAAATGATGCGACTTTGTCGCCGGATCAAAAGATCCGTATCACTGTGGTCGACCCGGAAGCGGAGCGCAAGGTGGGGCAGTATCTTGCCTCCAATGAAGCGATCCGCGGGGCACTGTCGATCCACACGATCGATATCGATCCGAGGCATCGCGATCTTGAGAAAAATTTGGCGGAGCTTCAGATCCTGCCGACGGCAGCTTTTCTCATGATGGAGGATACGATCCGCAACATGGAGATCCTCGGCAAGATCGATCGATATTTTCCGCGCATACCGAAAGCGTTGCGCGATCTGTCCGGAGTCGATCTGCGCCCGTTGTTGCCGGCGAATGCGACCTCGGTCCGGATCTTCGGGGACATCAGAGAGGTGATGAGCGAACCGATCCTGCTAAGAGAGCTGCCGGATCGCCTGGCGAAGGAGTTCAACGAGAGTTACAACCGTTCTTCCGCAGCGGCGGGCTTGGGCGAAGGGTGTTCATGGAACGAACTTTCGCAAACAAAGAAGGCTTCGTCCCGTGCTTCCGCTTCTCATTCGAGAGTCAAGGAGGAGATCCTGCGCATCGTCTTTGAAGATCGCGGCGAAGAAGCACTTTACGAATGGCTGGAGGAGAGCCGCCAAAAGTTTTTGCGATTGCAGGAGAAGCGTAGTCAAAACGAAGCGGAGTTCAAAAAAGGATTTGCCGCTCTTTTGCAGGAGGAGCCTTTGCTGGATCTGCTTTCGCGGATGGAGCATCAACGCTGGTGTCACAGTTATTATGCGATGAACTTTAGTTATGGAGAAGAGAAGGATGAGATCGCCCGTACGCATCCTTGCTTGATCGAGGATTGGGAGAAGATCATGGGGGAGAAGTTTTTCAGCTGTCATCCGGAGTATGACTTGCTTTCGGTCTTTGCACTTTTCTCCGGAAAAAGGAGTGAATGATGAGTAATGAGATCAAACATCGGATCATAACCGATGGATTGGAACAGGCGGCATCGGAATATAAGGAAAAAAGATATAAATTTGAAGCTTTTATCAGCTATCGTCACCTGGAGCCGGATCAACAGATCGCTCAGGCTGTGCATAAGATGATCGAAACTTTTCGTGCGCCGAAGGAATTTGAGATCAACAGACAAAAACCGGTCTTTCGTGTCTTTCGGGATCGGGAGGAGCTTGCGGCAAAGGATCTGAGCGATTCGATCGAAGATGCGCTGCAAAACAGCAAGTATCTGATCGTGATCTGTTCGAGGAGGTTGCCTCTGTCCGAGTGGTGTATCAAGGAGATCCAAACTTTTCGTAAATTGCATGGCGATGATCGGATCATCCCCGTGCTGATCGAGGGCGAGCCGTCGGAGTCTTTCCCTTGGCCGCTGAAAGAGCTCAAACGCGAGAGCGGTGGGGAGGGTGCACAGTTACAGGACATCTTGGCAGCCGATCTTCGACCCGACAAGATCTTGCAAGGCGATGTGGCGAGCTATGAGTCGGTCACCGATCCGCAAGAGATGAAGACGCTGACAAAAGAGGCACTCTCGCTTTTGAAAGCGGAAAAGTATCGGATCATGGCGACGATCCTGGGTTGTTCGCTCGGAGACCTTCGTCAACGCGACAAGGAGCGAAAGAATAAGTTGGTGCTGAGTATTTCCGCTTTGGTCGGTACGATCTTTTTGATCTTCGGTCTTTTCATGGCGAATGCGTATCAGAAGGCGGAGACTGCGCGCCGGGAAGCGGTCCGATCGAATGCGGCGATCCTGATGAAATCATCCAAAGACTATCTGGAGGATGGCGACAGCATCAAGGCGATATTGATCGCCAAAGAGGCGATGGAGCCGATCGATCCGTCGATGGAGGGGCATGCGATCCTCAAGGCGGAGGAGATGGCGATCTACAATAATTCGATCTATAACAACGGATTTCGTATGCTCACGACGATCCCGACGAAGAACAAGCTCGCTTATTTTTCGATCAGCGATGACAGCCGATATATCGCCTACGGACTCGGGAACAACAAAACGGCGATCGCCGATCCGAAGAATGGTGAGCTGATCAAAGTGCTGACCGGTCACAGCGAACAGGTCAAACTGGTGGATTTTTCGCCGGATGGAAAGCTTTTGGCTTCTTCGTCATTCGGGAAGAAGACGATCATCTATGATGTGGAAAGCGGAGCGGAGGTCCACACATTTTCGATCCAAGGGATCCCGATGATGGGACAGTTTTCGGCGGACGGGAGCAAGTTTTTTCAGATCGACCTGAATGCCAATAGCTATCATTTTGTGGCATACGATACGACAGATTGGGAAATAGTCGGAGAGTTTGAGGTATTTGAGGACATACGAGATGTCAATATCGCGCCGAACGGAGAAGAATTGCTGATGGTGCTTGTCGATGAGCATTCGCCGGATCAGCTGACTCGGCGAAGGATAAAGGATGGGTCGATCATCATGCGTTTTCCGACGATCAAAGAAAATATGAAGCTGGGCGATTCGGAGAGCTATGAATTGATCAGCGAGTATCGTTGGGCGCAATATACGAAGGATGGAAAGTATGTGCTTACCGAAGCGCGCGGAACATTCATCAAGTACAGCTTGGATGGCAAGACGAAGATCTTTTCGGAAGATCTCAATCTGTATTCGGAAAAGAGAAATGTGGTCGAAACGAGCAAGGGTCAGTTTATCGTATCGACATCCACGAAAGTATATTTTGTAGATGGCAAAGACGGCAGGATCGATCGGGAGATCTCTTTTTCGGGCAAGAACATCACGACTTTTGCTTATCATGAAGAGATCGATACGCTGATCGTCGTCGGAGAAGACGGGTCGATCGCGATCTGGAAAGACGGCGTGATCTTGGATGGAGACTTCAACTATGGGCGAGGGGTCGCATCGGAGATCCAATTTTTGCCGGATGGAAGCAAGCTGATCACCAACTCGAGAGATGACCGACTGATCAAGATCGTTGATATCGGCGTGAGTTCCAATTCGAGATCTCTTCCGCTCCAGCTGATCGCATCTTCAAAAAATTTTTCGTATATGCTCTATTTTGACGGCAAAGATTTTTTGTTGTCCGAAGGTCTTGAACGACAGCCGGAGAAGATCGACTTCCATGAGATGGGTATCCAAGGCTATGTCGGTGAGGTGCGAGGCTACTTGATCTCCAATGACGGAAACTATATCTCAAGGACGGTTGCGGATCGGGACGAGGAAGGTTTGGTACGGGGATATCTGCTGTCGATCTATGATCGGAGCGCGAAGAAGAAGATCGAGCTCCCTCTGGTCACGAATCAGAGCGGTTATACCTTTACCGCCGATTCAAAGAAAGTATTGATCATCGATGAGATCGAAGGGGTCCGTATGGTCGATATCGAAACTCGGAAGGTCCTTAGAGCCTATCCTCATATCAAGAGCACATCCTACAAGATCCTGCTGAGCGAGGACGAAAGGACGCTCGTCATCAACCGCGTCTCCGGAACGACCGAGATCTTTGATCTTGAGACGGGAGATACCATCGATAAGATCCCGGGCGAGGCACTGGATATCAGCACCGACAACGAGACTTTGGTCGTAAAAGGGATCTACAACAATGCCGGCTATATCTGGGAGAAGGAGCAGGAGATCAAACTTTTTGATCTGGATGAAGCCTGCGCCAAGACGCCGATCAATTTTGCCGACCTGAATCTATACAATGCGCAGAGCAATACGCTGCTGATGATCCGAAACAATGATATCCGTCGTGCAGGGTATATCGTCGATTTTGCGAGCGGAAGGCTGATCGCAACGCTCAAGCCGTCTTCGATGCCGTATCGTACCAATGCCTGCTTCAGCGAAGACGGGATGCAGATCGCGATGGATCAGCTCTATTATCTGGATCTCTATGGTAGTGACGGCTCGGATCTCAAAAGCTATCGGGCGATGTCGATCTTCAAGATGTTGAGTGAAGAAGAAACGCTGAGAGAGGTCGAGCGGATCTGCGCCGGAAGAGAGCTGACCGACGAAGAAAAGGTGCAGATCGGGATCTCTACGAAATAAAAAGGGAAAGAGCGTTTTTTGGAACCGGATCCGGAGGCAAAAAAAGAGGTGCTAAGAAAAAGTGCAGCGGACAGATCTTTTGTCGGCTGCACTTTTTGATTTAAAAAATCCTTGGAGTATGTCGGAGGGGATTGCGGCGCATCCTTTGAGATCGAGAGTCTTTGATCTATAGTGACAGAAAGAACAGCGCAGCGATCCTCACACTATCAGCGTTCTCCGAGCTTTGTTGAACCGGATCTTCTACCGAGCAGGTTCGTTATCAAGGGCTGCGATTTTTGGAGGACGATCGCGGAAATTCGTTTATCACACTCTCTTTGGATATGTTCTTTTTTATATTTTTATGTTACAATGTATTGTTAGAGAGAATTTTATTACCAAGAACGGTGACAAGGAGGATACGATGGCAAAAAGAGGAGGATTTCCGGGCGGTTTTGGCGGAAATATGAATAATATGATCAAGCAGGCGCAGAAGATGCAAAAGGAGATGCAGAAGGCGCAGGAAGAGCTGGCGGCAAAGGAAGTCGAGGCTTCGGTCGGTGGCGGTGCCGTGATCGTGCGTGCCAATGGTGCAAAATCGATCGTGTCGATCAAGATCGATCCGGAGGTGCTTGATCCGGAGGATGTCGAGACGGTAGAAGATCTTGTGTTGACGGCGGTGAATCAGGCACTGGATATGGCGGAAGAGATGATGAGCTCTTCGATGAGCAAGATCACCGGCGGGATGGGGATCCCGGGGCTATTCTAATGCAGCATTTTTCAAATCATATCGATAATCTGATCGAGAACCTGGCGCGCCTGCCGGGTGTCGGTCGAAAGACGGCGCAACGCCTGGCTTTTCATATCATCAATATGTCGGGCAAGGATGTGAGCGCGTTGGCGGAGAGCATCCTCGATGCAAAGAACAATATCATGTATTGTGAGGAATGCTGTAATATTTCGGACAGTTCGCCATGTGCGATCTGCAAAAACCCGTCTCGGGACGATTCGATCATCTGTGTGGTGGAAGATCCGCGAGATGTGGCGGCGATGGAACGGATCCGGGAGTATGATGGAAAATATCATGTACTGCACGGGACGATCTCTCCGATGGATCAGATCACGCCGGAAATGCTGAAGATCAAGGAATTGATGTCGCGTATGGCAAATAGGGATCTCAAAGAGGTGATCCTGGCGACCAATCCGACGATCGACGGAGAAGCGACGGCAATGTATATCGCCCGTCTGATCAAGCCGCTGGGGATCAAGGTGACCCGTATCGCTCACGGACTTCCTGTGGGCGGCGATATCGAGTATGCGGATGATGTTACGATCACCAAGGCACTGGAAGGAAGGCGCGAACTATAGTTTCAAAGGACGGGAGGCTCCCGTCTCGTTTTGCCGGACCGTGCGGATGGAGAATGCTCGGGGCTCGGCGCAGGTATTAACGGAGAAGGATCGACACTGCGGCAAGATCGGTGGCGATCGAGGTATGGAATTTTTGGATACGGAGAATGAGAATGAAAGATATCAGTTTGTTCGATGTGATCGGTCCCAATATGATCGGACCGTCCAGCTCACATACGGCGGGGGCATTGCGTATCGCCGCGCTCGCTTACAAGATGATGAGAGGCACCATCGTTTCGGCGGACTTTGTGCTGTATGGCTCATTTGCCAAGACCTACAAGGGACACGGTACGGATCGTGCGCTGCTTGCCGGCGTGATGGGCTTCGGTACGGAGGACGAGCGGATCGGCAATGCTTTTGAGATCGCGGATCGCCAAGGTCTCCAATACAGCTTCACCACCGATGAAAAGAATAAGAATGTCCATCCCAACACCGTCCGGATCAAACTCAAGTCGGATGACGGGCACGAGATGATCGTCATGGGCGAGTCGATCGGAGGAGGCAATGTTCAGATCACGCAGATCGATGATGTCAAGCTGATGTTTACCGGTCAGTACAGCACATTGATCATCAGCAATATCGACCATGCAGGTGTGATCGCTCATATCACGAGCACCTTGGGGAATTTGGAGATCAATATCGCCTTTATGCGTACCTATCGTGAAGAAAAGGGCAAGAAGGCATATACGATATTGGAAACGGATGAGAAGATCGATCCGGAAGTCGCGGACCTGATCAAGCTCAACAAATATATATTGGATGCCAAGGTTATAGAAATGTAGGGGGATCATGGAACAGATCAGAAAATATGATTTTGCGGATGGGCTGGGACTTCTTGAAAAAACAACGGAGCATAAGATGTCCATCGCCGAGGTGATGCTCCATCGAGAGATGGAAGTCTTCGGCAAAAGTAAAGAAGAGATCTACAGTGCATTACAGCACAGCTATGATATCATGAAGCGGGCAACAAAAAAACCGCTGGAGAAAAAGCTCAAGACCATGGGCGGATTGATCGGCGGAGAAGCGATCCTGATGATGAAACAGGCATCGCCGATCAGCGGAAAATTCTTTCAAAAGGTGATCGCTTATTCGATGGCGGTGTTGGAGCAGAACAGCTCGATGAGGCTGATCGTTGCGGCACCGACAGCGGGCTCTTCCGGAGTCATCCCGGGGTCCTTCGTTGCGATCCAGGAAGAGCATGGGTTCTCGGATGAGAAGATGCTGGACGCGCTTCTGACAGCCGGTGCGATCGGCTATATCATCACAAGAAATGCGACGGTCTCAGGCGCAGAAGGCGGTTGCCAGGCGGAGATCGGCTCCGCGGCGGCGATGGCGGCGGGAGCGATCGTCGAGCTTTTCGGCGGCACGCCGCAGCAGGTGCTCGATGCGGCATCGGCGGCGATCGCGAATATGCTGGGTCTCGTTTGCGATCCGATCGCAGGACTGGTCGAATCGCCGTGCCAGAAGCGAAATGCGATGGGCGCGACCAATGCGATCATCTCGGCGGACATCATCCTGTCGGGCGCGAGAGATCCGATCCCGTTTGACGAGACGGTGCATGCGATGTATATGGTCGGCAGGACGCTGCCTTTTGAGCTTCGGGAAAGTGCGTTGGGCGGATTGGCGGGAACGCCGTCGGGTTGTGCATTGAACTGCAAGATCTTCGGCTAAACGAAATTTCAAACAGAATTCACGAGTTTAGCCTATATAAATTCCACAAAGCTATCATATAATTGGGACATAAAGGAGGATCATGAAATATATCTCGCTATCCTCGGGAAGTTGTGGCAACAGCCACTATATCGAAGGGAAGGATGCCAAGGTGATCGTCGATGCCGGGATCAGCGGCAAAAAGATCCTGGAACATCTGGCGATCCACGGCAAAGATCTGAACGGTCTTGATGCGATCTTGGTCACCCATGAGCATTTTGACCATATCCAGGCGGTGGGGATCCTCAGCCGAAAATTCGATGTGCCGATCTATGCGACTGAAAAAACATGGGGCTCGATGCGCGATCATATCGGCAAGATCGCGGAGAAAAACATCGTCGTGTTTGAAAAAGGAGAGACGCTGGGGATCGGTTCGTTGGAGGTGGACACCTTCGCCATCAGTCACGATGCGGCGGACCCGGTCGGTTATGCTTTTCGACAAAACGGGCACAAACTGGCGGTCGTTACGGATCTGGGCATGGTGACGGAAGAGGTTTTTGACAAGATAAAAGGTGCCGACATCGCCGTTGTCGAATCCAACTACGATGACCATATGCTCTCTTACTGCGGATACACGCCGCAGCTGAAACGCAGGATAAGATCGGAAGTCGGTCATCTGAGCAATTCGGAGGCGGGGTATCTGAGTACGGCATTGGTAAAGACCGGGACCAAAAAGATCCTGCTCGCACATTTGAGCAAGGAGAGCAATCTGCCTCAGATCGCTTTCCAAACGGTCGGGACGATCCTGACGGAGCAGGGGCTGGGTCCGAAGGATGTCAGCCTGGATGTTATGTTAAGAGGAAAAGTTTCGAGAATGTACTCCATTGAATAAGGAGGTTTGTATGAAATCAAAAAATTATTTGGCATTATCTTTGATCGGTGCACTGATGGGAAGTATGATCACTTTTATGACCATGCCTTTTTTCACACCGCAGCCGACGTCGGTGAACGAAGCGGTCAAAACGCCTCCCGCTCAAAATTCGACGATCAATATCGTCGGAGGTCATGAGACGGACAATGTATATAAAGCGATCATCAGCAAGGCGATGCCTTCGGTCGTAGGGATCACGACCACGAACAATCCGCTCAAAAGTGTATTGGGAGATGGTGTCATCTCCGGACTTGGGACCGGTGTCATCATCGATTCGAGGGGATATATCCTGACCAATTCCCATGTGGTCGATGACGGATCGGCGCGCCATGTCACCGTGATGTTTGAAGGCGGAGAAAGTGTGCAGGCGGATATCCTATGGACGGATAAGACGATGGACCTCGCCGTGATCAAGGTCGGAAAAGAAAACTTGCCGGTAGCGGAGCTTGGCGATTCGGACAAGGTGGAGGTCGGCGATATCTCCGTCGCGATCGGAAATCCGCTTGGACTCGAATTCCAACGAACCGTGACCGAGGGGATCATATCCGGTTTGGATCGGACCATCCTCGTCGATAACATCATCGGACCGCCGTCCAAGATGGAAGGACTGATCCAGACATCCGCAGCGATCAATCCGGGGAACAGCGGCGGACCTTTGCTCAACAGCAAAGGACAGGTGGTCGGTATCAACTCTGCCAAAGCCGGAGAGGGCGAAGGGCTGGGATTTGCGATCCCGATCAATGTTGCAAAGCCGATCGTGGATCAGTTCATCAAGAACGGGACCTTCCAAAAAGTCGTGATGGGTGTGACCGTATCGGATGCGGAAGTTTATCAGAAGCACAACAATCTCGATTTCGGGATCGATGAAGGGGCGATCATCATCAAGATCGAAAAAGATTCGATCGCAGCGAAGAATGACCTTCAGGTCAATGACATCATCATAGAATTTAACGGCAAAAAGATCAAACAAAGAGAAGATCTTCTTCGTCAGCTATACAATATCAAAAAAGGCGACAAGGTCAAAGCGGTCGTTTGGCGATATGAAGAAGAGGTGAAAGTCGAGATCCAGTTCTAGGATCGATCGAAAGATCCGTTATGACGGATAAAGGATCCGGTTTTTGAAAAAGCTCCTTGCAAATGGCGGGAGCTTTTTTGATGCACGAAAATGATACCAGAGCATTGGCGAAAGATCGCGATATCCATCCCGGCGGTCCGGTGACGATGCGTTTTCTTGTGCTTTGGATAACGGAAGGCTCTGTGAAAGATCTTTGTAAAGCAAACATTCGGGTCATTTTGGTAACTTTCGGGCGAAGATCGGATCGGAAGCTTTTGTAAACTTTCCTTTTTAGCAGAAGAAATATTCCGATATCTAAATAGATAGAGGATACGTTCTTAGGATCCAAAGGACATAGGACGGATCGCTCTCTTGTAGAGGAGGAAGATGAGTTTGGAAAAGAATAAGCGATGGATCGCCGGCTGGATGGCACTGATCTTGTTTTGCAGCGGCATTTTTCAAACAGCGGTCTATGCGGACCCGGACGGATCGCTCTCGGGCTTGGAAGCGAGAGAGGTCCGAGCGGAGGGAGAAAAAGATCCGGCAGAAGATCCGGAGATAAAAAATGGAGAGCAGGATCATTCGGCGGAGGAGGAAGATGCGGTAGCGGTGCGCCCAAACGATCTTGAGGATGCGGACGCGCCCCGGGACATGGAAAGCGGTCTTTCGGGACTTCAGATGACACATCGCGCGTATCTGAACAAGACAAAAAGATATTTGACGGAGCGTTTTAGCGGAGAGATCCGGATCAGCCCGTCCGGCACGGGAAAGGTGAAGGACTATGCGATCAAGGTCCGGATCCCGCGAAGACATTTGGATGAAGAGCTGTTGCCGAGCTTGACGATCTCGGATGTGACAACGGAGCAGGGAGAGCTGAAGATCCGAAAGCGGTCGGGAACGATCGACGGGGAGGAGTATGTTCTGGCGGTCGATCTGATCCAAATGCCGGATACGATCCATCTGACGATGATCTATGATCTTTCTCTTCAAAAGAGAGTTACGCCGGAAGGTTTTGAGGTGACCCCGATCGTGGATCTTTATGAGAGGTCGGGGGAGAGCGAACAGCTTTTGAGCAGTTCATCGGAGGTGACCTTTAGTGCAAAATATGACCCGATCGTAGATTTTGACAAGTCGATCGAAAAACATGACGACGGCTATGACAGAACATATCGGGATCTGAAGGATCTTCTTCCGTATGGCGGTGCAAATGATGGAGAGCATCTGTCTGCGGAGGTCGATCGGCTGGAGTGGATCTCTTTTTACTATTCGTTTTCAACGACCGCAAGGAACAGTTCGACTCATGAGATCGAGAACGGATATGGGGATCGGGTCTCGGCAAATCGACAATATGACGGCAACGGGCTTCTGAATACGAGGTTTGCGGAGAGCATCACCTTGACGGAGAAGCTGACCTATCGATCGGAGGACGGAACGACTTTTAAGGCTCATTTCGATCCTGAAAAAAATCCGGGATGGGTGCTTGGACCGGATGGGGAGACCGTGGTCTATCGAGTGGATGCAAAAGGAGATACACCGGCGGATGAGCTGATCTATAACAAGCCCGTCGTTTTGAAGCTGAAATTTCCGAATGCGCCTGTGATCCGTCCGGAGAGCGTAGGAGATAAGAGCCTGTCGGGGAAAAAACAGATCTCCAACGAAGTGACTGCAAAGATCGTGCCGAGGGGTCTCGATCCCGAAACGGAGGAGATCCGAACGATGAGCGATACGATCTCGATCCGATTTTTTGCGGACGATCTGAATCTTTCGGGGGTCTTTGCCAAAAGAAATGAGGAGGCATACCACAAAAAAGTATTTGTCGGATCAACGCATTTGAAAGAGGCGGACACCAGATTTACGCTGGATCTGCACAATAAGACCGGTCGAGCGATGCGGCATATCGTTTTGGAAGACTTTGATTTTGATGAGGTCTTTTATCTTCGCTCTCTGGTGCTGAAAGAGCGATCCTCTTCCCAAGCCTCGGATGTTACGCTGAGCGATATCAAAAGCATTCGGCTGATCCGGGAAGATCGGCAGGAGATCGTTGAGATCGATATCCCGAAAGGCTCGGATCGAAAGAATGTGCCGATCCCTCTGGATGTCGAGAGGGAAAAGGTGATCCTGCGAGAGGTGGAGGCTGTTCGAGCCGGAGCCGAGACCGAGGAGGAGGTAAGGCGGGTGCTCGCGGAGCACAAAGCTGCGACCAAGTTGGTGATCGAGATGGAGGATGACTTTGTTCTCGAAAACGGAAAGCAATTAAGGTTTGAAGTCCGTATGGGGATCCGCGATCCGTTTTCCTTCCGATTGGATCAAGAGGTCACGGACGATCATTCGACACAGGATATCCATGGGGCTTTGCTGCGCCGTTTTGACAAACCGATCGATCGATCTCAACAGGGTCGTCGCAGCACGCCGGCATTCGATCGGGCAAAGGTGTCCTTCTACTCGGATCGGATCGCAACAAGGCAGGAGATCCTTTCCAAGAGCTATGTTCGGTTTTCGGCACAGCATCCGACGATGTCGATCCGAAAGACGAATACGGCAAGAAACAAGGACGGGAGCAAAGGATATAAAGTCGGCGGGAATGTACTTTATCGTATCGATCTGGATATCTCCTCGCTTCATCCGGGCATGCGATTTAAGGATGCTCGATTTGTGGATCTTTTGCCGGAAGGGATTCGGGTCAAGAGCGTCTTCCATAACGATCATTCGTTCAAAGAAGGTGTGAGCGACCGAGGAGAGCGGTTCAAAGAACTGTTCGGCTTTTCCAGATACGATGCGCCGGCTGAAGGCGAGTATACCGCTCTTCCTCCGGGGCTTCGGATCATCGAAGATCATGACCGATCGGGGAGGACGGCGGTCATCCTTGAAGCACAGGGCGATCTCATCGTCGAAGAGCTGCAGAAAGATCTCAGAAGGATCGGATTTGTGATGGAATGCGTCATAACGGACAAAGCATCGGCTGAGAATACGAACCGGGTGTATTTTTCTTCAAGGAATATGGCTCAGATCCTCGATGAGGTACAGACCGATCCCTCCGGCAGAAGAGATCGCTTCAGGAGCATCTTTGACCTTGGCGAAGCGTATGAGAAAGCCGTTGGGACCTCCGCATCTTTTGATGTGCTCGTAAGCAACAGCATCCTTGCCCAAAAATCTATCAGTACGGACAAGAAAGATTGGTGGAAAGGCACCGTAAACACCCCTTTTGACAGCGATCTGTATTACAAGATCGATATCGTCAACAATGCGGAAGGGATCGGCGATGTCGTGATCTATGATGTGCTGCCGACACCAAACGACAAAAACTATGGCCCGGGAACAGCACGCGGAAGTCGATTTTCCAATCAGTTGACCGGTCCGGTCGAGATGATCGACGGATCGGAGGCATATTTTGATGTGTATTATATGCAGGAAGTACCGCCGTCCGATGTGAGGAGCGCGATCGCCTCATCGGAGTGGAGAACTGCCGCGCAGATCGGTCGTGATCTTAGGAGCGTCAAGGCGATCAAGATCGTACAGAAGGCAGGGAAAAAACTGCAAAGATCGAGAAGGTACGGTTTTATCCTTCCGATGCACACACCGGAACAAAACGAGTTGCTCTATGGAATGACGGAGACGAATAATTTTGTCATCTTTTACAACGATGCTACGGGAGGTCTCTCCAACTCGGTATCGAACCGACTGCCACGCAAGGCGATGATATCGATGCCGACGGCACGAACGAAGGTGCGGGTCGAGAAACGTTGGGAAGGAGAGCCTGCGTCCCGTGTGATCATTCGATTGTATGACGGAGAGGATGAAGTAAGAAGTGTGGAGCTGAACGGATCGTACGGATGGCAGCATGTGTTTACCGATCTGCCGTTGACCGATGCGCGGGGGACCAAAAAAGTCTATACGATCAAAGAAGATCCGGTCGATGGATATGATACCCTCATCACGGGAGATGCCGGCTCCGGATTTGTGGTCACGAATACAAGGCAGCCGATCATCGGTGCGGGGATCGGACCGAGTCCGGGAGAGGGCGTTGCCACAGAAAAAGATACGAGCGCAGATACCGGAGGCTCGATAGCTCCGGGATCGGGGGGAGGTCCGGGGAAAACAGTGCTTTTGTCTGGAAAAGACGGAAAAGATGATCCGGAACTACGAAAAGCGGAGGAAGAAAAGCTTTTGAATGAAATGCCGAAGCGATCGGAAGAGACCTCTTTGAAGCAGGCACCGAAAAAAGAAGAGATGACGGATATACCGCGAAGAAGATCACATTCTTTTGGAGTTTCGCCGAGCGAAGGTCCGGATATGGAGCTGATCGGGGATCATTTGACCCCTTTGATCCAAATGTTGGAAAAGAGGAAACGCGCGGAAAAAGAGGACCGCCTGATCGCAAGCGCACCGAAGACGAGCTCGCGCGGGCTGATCTTCTATATCCCGACGATCGAAGCGATCGAGCCGGAGAAGGTAAGATACCGAGAAGAGGAGGAGTAAAAAAGAGGTCCAAGGCGGCGACAGAGCTTGTTGATAGAAAACCTCTACAACAACTTGACACGCGACGGGTCCGGCAAGTTGACAAAGCGGACCGAAAAGGATATCATAATATCAGATCGATCCGGCAGGAGCTATAGATGGTCGGTTGGCTGTTACCCGGTGTAGCAGCGATCCGATCGCCGGATCCGAGGTTTTCGTGCGGAAAACAAAGAAAGCGATCTTGTTCTGCCCGATCGTCCTATGACATCGGGGCACGAGAAAGGGGGAGCGATGGGATCGATCATAGATTTTTTACCCTATCATCAAAAAAGCAAAGAAGCTCAGATACAGAGGGAGTTTTTGATAGCGCATTACGACCGATTCATCCGGGAGTTTGCAGAAATGCCGCCGGACAGCAAGATCCAGATCCTGAGAGCCTATCTCGACCATCTGGACTATGCCTATATGATCGACTGGTATTTTCCGGATGACATCCAGAGGGATATGTTGAGGATCGATCCGGAAGACGGACCTGCCGATATTCAGATCAAAAAAGGGATCCTTCGGCGTTACCAAAACGACACGCTTCGTTTGGAGCAAAGCACGGTGCGAAGCGTGACCGTCGAGATCGGATGGATGCTGGATCGCTTGAGCAGATCCTGCTGCCTGGAATGATCTTGGAGAAAAAGGTCCGACTATATAAAGATAGGATGATCAAGATGAGAAATGAAAAAAAGAACGGTCCGATATTGGAAGTGATGCTTTTCACGGATCCGTATTGTTCGTGGTGTTGGGCAAGCGAGCCGATGTTTTTGGCTTTGGCGGAAAAATATCGCGATCAGCTGCATTTTGTATATGTGTTCGGCGGTCTCGTCAAAGATATGGATGATTTTAATGATGCGGATCACGGCATCACGGGTGCTCCGGATGTCCTGCCTCATTGGCAAGAGGTCTCGGAGTATTCGGGTCAACCGATCGACGGATCGATCTGGCTCGAGATCGCAGAGATCCGCCATTTTTCTTCCTGGCCTGCCAACATCGCCTGCAAGGCGGCTTTTTTGCAGGGGGAAGAGATCGGGGAGCGGTACTTGCGCAAGATGCGTCAGAGCGTGCTGACGGATCGCAAGATCATTTCGCTGGAAGAAGTCTATCTTTCGATCGCTCAGGAGATCGAGGGGCTCGATATAACGCGATTGAAGTCGGATCTGGACAGCGGTGAGGCGAAAAAAGCTTTTGAAGAGGATCTTAGGAAAGGTACAAGATGGGGAGCGGAGGTGTTTCCAACGCTTTTGTTCTACCGAAGCGATGCGGACATGGATCATCTCAGCCTCGACGATGCCGCTATGATCGGAGGTCATCATTCGACCCGGACCTATGATCGGATCATACAGCGTCTGGCACCGGAGATCCGAGCGTATGAGGCAAGGGATGAAAAAGAGCTGATCGCGAGCTACGGTCCGCTGACGGAGCGTGAGCTGGGCGAGATCAAAGGCAGGACGAAGGAGGAGCAATACCGCGTCATGCAAGAGCTGGAGCGGCAAGGAGCTGTTCAAAAGATCGTCAAGGTACGCGGAAATCTATGGGATCTGCGATAAGATCTTTTGCGATCGAAAGATGTTTCATATCAATATCCTTTAGAACCGCCACTTAGCAACATTTTTATTTTTTATAGCTTGTAGGGAATGGGGCATCCCCCGCTACATCATTCCGTCGGAGCAGGAATATATTCATGTGATGATTTTATTGGATAATAGCATCAATACAATAAATGATCGGTACACCCGCCGATCTTTTTTTGTGCAACAAAAAGTATCGGAAAAAGATCGGTCTTGCTCAAACAGTTACGGTGGAAGGCTCTTGCAACTTTGAGAGATCGATATCCGAAAAGATCATAAAATTTTTTCAAAAAAAGTGTTGACAAAAAACAAAGACAAATGTAGAATGATAAGCAATACAAATGTAGAAAATGAATGAGATATTCATTTGAAAAAAATATGTGGTAACCGATCTATATAATATCGATCTGCCCGAAGAAAAAGGGCTTGACAGGGAGGAAAAGAAATTGAACAAAAAAAGAATGAGTTTGGCAGCGATCGCTATCGCAGGAGCAGTTTTGTTAGGAGGAACTTCGATCGAGGGCTTCGCGGCGCCGGCTTCAAAAGGGACCATCGGTGCGGAGAAGGCAAAGTCGATCGCATTGAGCGATGCGAAACTGAAGGCAAAAGATGTTTCTTTCGTTAAAGTAAAATTGGACAAGGATGACGGAAAACTGGTCTATGATGTAGAATTTTATGCAGGCAATGTAGAGTATGACTATGAGATCGACGCAAAGACCGGCAAGATCCGCGAGAAGGATATGGATATCGAGGATTATACCATCCCGGTAAAAAGTTCAAAAGGTCAGAAGGCTGTTAAGCCCCAAACTTCAACAAAAGGAAATATCGGTGTTGAAAAGGCGAAGAATATCGCACTCAAAGATGCGGGACTGAAAGCAAATCAAGTCGCTTTTGTCAAAGCAAAGCTTGATAACGATGACGGGAAGGCGGTCTATGATGTAGAATTTTACAGTAATAATGTAGAATATGACTATGAGATCGACGCAAAGACCGGCAAGATCCTTGAGAAGGACAAAGATATCGATGATTTCTCCATTCCGTCCAAATCGTCATCCAATAACGCATCTACCGGTTTGATCGGTGCGGAGAAGGCGAAGAATATCGCATTGAACCATGCGGGATTGAAGGCATCGCAGGTGAAGTTTGCTCGGGTCGAGCTGGATAAGGATGACGGCAAACAAAAGTATGAAGTCGAGTTCTATTCCAACGGCAAAGAGTATGACTATGAGATCGATGCAAAGACCGGCAAGATCCTAAGCGTGGACTATGATATGGAAACAGATTTTGATGGAGACGATGACTAGATCGTAGAGGATAAGATCTCGAAAGGGAGGACTCTTTTGGAAAAGAGAGCCTCCTTTTTTATTGGGATCCATCAAAAAATCTGACCGGGATCTATGATCGATCCGAATAAGGGTAAAAGAATAGTAAAAGCATATCGATCGGAAGCTGAGGGGATCGGACAACATTTTTGACATCACCCGTGAAGATCGAAGAAAGGTGGAAAGAATGCAGAAG
>JAUMYO010000117.1 GCA_030528605.1 Peptostreptococcaceae bacterium
AGTATCATGTGAAGCTGGAGCATACGGATGATTTTGTATTGTGTCAGTTCCTGGACCGAATGAGGGCACTTGAGAAGAGAGAAAAAAAATAACCGGTCAGCCCATCACAGCACCGGTCATTTCTCAAACTAAAATCGAAAAGGCAACAACCTAAAAAGGTACGACCTTCGTTAGGAATATTATATCACAAAACTGTTGCCTTTTCAACTGTCGTAAAAATTATCAAATCAAAGGGTAGGTGACCCTTTAACGGATGTAGTATAGGTATTAAGTTATCGAGCATTTTTAATCAAAGGCTAAAAAAAGAAAAGGACAACAGTACAATGGCAAGAGGAAAAACGAAGAATATAAAAGGTCAACTTTTTTATGATTTTTTATATCTCAAAAATGAAAGCGAATTTGATCCGGGAGAGATCGATCGGAAATTAAAGAGCAAAGCATTAAAAAAATATAGAAGAAAAACGATCCGATCGGGGAAACTTTTGGAAGTTGAGATTTTTCCTATATGGGATACCAAAGTTCTAAATCGAGGAGCAAAGGACCGACTATCATCCGATAAGCAGCAAAGGCAGAATGAGAAAAACAGAAGGAAGCATGTAGTAAGGCTAGTACATTGTAATTTCAAAGAAGGCGATCTGTGGATCACGGTAGGATATGCAGATGGCAAAGAGCCGAAAGATGATGAACAGGCATACAAAAACATTAAGAACTACATGGACGCACTGAGGAGAGTCGCAAAAAAAGAAGGAACGGAATTAAAGTACATCTATGTGACGGAGCGATCGTCTAAAGGACGATATCATCATCACATTATTTGCAATATCAAAGACAGAGATCTGGCTGAAAAAAGATGGAAATTCGGGAAGTATCCACAAGCAAGAAGGATAACGGAGCAGGATGGAAGCTTGGAGGGATTGGCAAATTATATCACAAAGGAGGTCAAGGAGAAAAAGAACCAAAAACGATATAGAACAAGCAAAAATCTAAAACAACCAATGATAACAATAGCTGATGCGGCGGTAGGGAAAAGGAAGGCTGCAGAACTGGCAAAGAATGAAAATGATCTGATCCGGTACGCAGTTAAAGAATATGACGGAGTAAATTTTGTATCAAGCAAAGTGCTGTACTCCGAGTTTTGTGATGGGACATATATTTACATGAAAATGATCAGGAGGGAATGAGGAAATATGAATAACAACATACAGATGATATCGACCGAAAAATTATATCCGCATCCGGATAATCCAAGAAAAGACTTGGGCGATCTGACCGAACTGTCGGAGAGTATCCAAGGATCGGGGATATTTCAAAATCTGACGGTCGTGATGCACCCGACCATAGCCGATGCGTACACCGTCATCATCGGTCATCGAAGATTGGAAGCGGCAAAGAGGGCAGGACTTACAGAATTACCTTGTGCGATTGCTGAGATGGATCACAAAGAACAACTGGCGACCATGCTGCTGGAGAACATGCAGCGATGCGATCTCACCATCATCGAGCAAGCACAGGGGATCCAGATGATGATGGATCTGGGAGAATCGGTGGAGCAGATCGCCAAAAAAACAGGACTATCCAAAACAACGATCTATAAGAGAAAGAATATCGCGGAGCTGGACCAAGAAGAATCTAAAAAGGCATTGGAGCGAGGAGCGACATTGATGGACTTTTTGGAGCTGGAGAAGGTGAAGGACCCGGAAAAGAAAAAAGAACTCCTCGAAAAAATGGGAACAAGAGATTACACATGGGCGGTAGAACGAGCGATCACGGAAGAGATAAGGGAAAAGAACATCGAAAAGATCCTGGAGATGCTCCAAGACTATACCAAGATCGATGTAGTCGATCACAAGCAATACCACTACCAATACCTGCTGATGATCCATACGGAAAAAGACCCCAAAGAGATCATCTTGCCACAGATGGAAGATGAGTGGGAGTATGCTTTTACCCAAAGCCACTACGCCTTCTCATTGTACAAAAGACAGGCAAGGGAGAATATCAAAAGCGAAGATCCGGCAAAACAGGAGCAGGAAAAACAAGATCAAAGAGACCGAAGAGAAGCGATCTTGGAGCTTACGAAACGATCCTACCAAATGAGAAGAAAACATATCATAGGCTTATCCAACAATCGCATCAAACTGAGCCGAAAAGAGATCACGGCTTTTTTGATCGCAAAGATCTTGGAAGAGCGATATCTCGATCGACCGAGCAGAGCGGAGGAGGTACTAAACATTCCGTTTTTCGAGATCTTAGCAGGGAAAGATAACTTGGAAGAGAACAAAAAACTGCGGGAAGAGATCGAGCACGATAGTGAACGGAATTTGATGTTGACAACCTATCTGATCCTGGACCAAGGGAATGAGAGCACTGTCGGATATGAAGGGGAATATCGCAAAAATGACGAGCTGGAGAAGGCGTACCGATTTGCGGAGCTGTTGGGATACGAATGCAGCGAGGAAGAGATGCAATTAAGAGATGGAACGCATGAGTTATATTGGAAAGGAGCGGAAGCAAATGAATGAATTGAGACTATTTGAGAATCATGAGTTTGGAAAAGTAAGAACAGTAAGCCTGGACGGGGAGGCATATTTTGTCGGGAAAGATGTGGCGGAAATATTGGGATACAGCAATCCAAACGAAGCGATCCAAGACCACATCGATATGGAAGATAAACTCAATAGCAAAACGCTATCGAGTTTCGATCTGGACTTAGGACAACGCGGAGGATGGATCATCAATGAATCGGGACTTTATAGCCTTATCCTGTCAAGCAAGTTACCAAACGCAAAACAGTTCAAGCGATGGGTAACAAGTGAAGTGCTTCCGGCGATCGAAAGGAGAGCGTAAAGAAATAAGAATGAGATCGGAGGATAAAAGAAGATACCTGGAAGAGACGGAGCAAATATTCCTCTTCCAATGGGCAAAGATGAATTCGGGAAAATATCCGGAGCTGAAACTCTTGTTTCATATCCCAAACGGCGGACTGCGGAGCAAGACCGAAGCCAAAAGACTGAAGGCGGCAGGGGTCAAAGCAGGCATACCGGATGTATTTCTTCCGGTATCCGCAAACCAATACCACGGACTGTTCATAGAAATGAAATCGGAAAAAGGAAAAACCACCAAAGAGCAGGAAGCGTGGCTGTCGGAGCTGAGCAAAGAGGGATACAAAACCGCGGTCTGCCATGGCTGGATCGAAGCGGCAAAAGAGATCATCAAATATCTGGGACTGCCGATCGAAGTGTAAAAAGAGACGAATATGCGGAGATAAACCATGAATGATTTTA
>JAUMYO010000118.1 GCA_030528605.1 Peptostreptococcaceae bacterium
CGATGCCTCCGCCCGTTTCGTCGTTTCATTAGAACGGAATGTTGATAGGCTTATTTTATCGGATAATAGTATAAATTCGATGTCTTTTGAAACCGATCTATCCCCGATCCCTTTGCCATCCCATGATCAGCGAGTTCCCATAGATATCTCCCTCATATCGAAAGGAGTCGATGACGATCTCAAATCCCAGGCTTTCGTAAAGGCGGATCACATGCTCATTATTCTCTTTGGCTGTTCCCAAGAGTGCCTGTTTGTGGGGCATTTGCTCAAAGAGTGCTTCCAGCAGTCGTCTGCCTCTCCCTTGTTTCTGATGTGAGGGAAGGATCTCCAGCTCATTGAGCTCAAAGGTATCTTCATACCAGTCATGATCCTTTGGCAGTCGTCCATCGATCTGTCCCGCCCACCAATTATCCGGATGAAAATCAAATCCAAAAATAAATCCCACCGGCTCCTCTTTGTCAAAGCTGCCCAGTATGATGGGATGCAGATCATTTTCCTCACTCTTACGGATCCTCGTCAAAAGAAAGTCCGCCGCCTCGTGTGAATAACCGAGCGACTTCATATAGATCTCTTTGATCCGTTCACCAAATTTTGTCAGTTCCGACACTTCGATCTTTCGTATCATTTTACCTCCATGATCCCCCTGTGATGGATACAGGGTGAATTATTATCCGGATTTTTTCCTGTCATTCCCTATGACCCTTCTATACCGATCATTATATCATACACAGCTTCAGATCGTCTCAAACTTTTGCGTAGTTCGGAGAGATATTTTTGCTCTCACTTCCAAAGCATCCGGCTACAAAAAAAGCACGAGCCGGCGATTCCCGCTGATCATAACTCTTGCAATCTTTCTGTCCAAGATCAAATGATGTGATCTTATAATAATATCCTTTAGATCGATCACTTGGCAACATTTTTGTTGTTTATAGTTTTGGGAAATGGTATCCTCATCACTGCATTGCTTCACCGGAACGGAAATGTATCGATGTGATGATCTTATCGGATGATAGTATTATCTTTTTCAAAAGTGCTGCCGACGCTTCCCTGTCGTATTGCTCAAAGATCGATCGGACCCGATCCTCTTTCCCGATCTTTTCTTAAGATCCCCGTCGATATATTCCAATACATCGATGACCGATCCGAGGTCGATGCGGATGTTTTGTTCTCCGGCTTCCTCCTCGTATCGGAAGGCTTGCGGGATATTCTCAGCTCCTTTTGTCCTGCCAAACTTTTGTCTGTACTTTATACGTTTTTTGGGTTAGAATATAGGTTAGAAAAATATATCAGGAGGACTATATGAAAATACGATTACTGAATGATCTCGATATCATGCGCGATCACGATGCTTATGTTATCCCTTGTACATCGGATGTGATGTTGGGCGATTTTTTTGATGAAGATTTTAAGAACATGCTCCAGCCATATATCGATGCGAAGCTTTTTGAAGGAAAGAAAGATCAGCTGTACTCTTTTACCAGCTTCTATCAAAATTCTTCAAAGCATGTGCATATCGTCCTGATCGGTCTTGGGGACAAAGACGCTTTGAACGGTGAGATCACGATGAATGCTTTCGGAAAGGCGATCAAAGAGCTTCAGCGTCTAAAGTCCAACCTTCCGATCATCATGTATCAAAACGTGAGAGAGCTTGCAAATGTCGATCATATCTTGAAGGCGACCAAGGCGATGTATCTTGCGGGATACACTTTTGAAAAATATCAGACCAAGCCGGATAAGATCCATGCACTGGGCGAGATCGCTCTATTCACTCAGTTTCCGGATGCGGACAAATGTTTGAAGCGTGCGGAACTTCTTTCCGAGAATATCATCCTTGCCCGTGATCTGGTCAACGAGCCGGCGAATGTGATCAAACCTGCGGATCTTGCTACCCTCGCAGTCGAAGCTCTGACAGGTCTTCCGATCGATGTCAAGGTCCGAAACAAGTCCGAGATCGAGAAACTCGGTATGAAGGCGTATCTTGCGGTCGCTCAGGGATCCGATGCGGAGCCGCGGCTGATCGTTATGAATTATCAGGGAGATCCGAGCAGCGACAAGAAGCTTGCGTTGGTCGGAAAAGGATTGACTTTTGACAGTGGCGGATATTCGATCAAACCGACGGACGGCATGATGAACATGAAGACGGATATGGCAGGCTCCGCAGCCGTGATCGGCGCGATCCGTGCCATCGCTCAGGCAAAACTCAAGATCAATGTCGTGGCTGTCGTTGCCGCCGCAGAAAATATGATCTCCGGTCATTCTTATCTGCCGGGCGATATCATCGGCTCGATGGCGGGCAAGACGATCGAGATCGTAAATACCGATGCGGAAGGTCGCTTGACGCTGATCGATGCTGTGACTTATGTGATCGAGAAGGAGAATGCGACCAAGATCGTGGATATCGCGACGCTTACCGGAGCGGTACTCGTTGCACTCGGAACCGATCATGCCGGCGTGGTCTCCAATGACGAAGCATTTTTCCATGTTTTTGAAAAAGCATCCAAAGTTTCAGGTGAAAAAACTTGGAGACTTCCTTTGGATGATGCGGGTCGCGAACTGAACCGATCTAAGATCGCCGATCTCAAAAACTCCGGCGGTCGTTTCGGCGGCTCTCAAGTCGCGGGAGCATTTATCGGTGAATTCGTTCAGGATCTTCCATGGATCCATGTGGATATCGCCGGAACTTCCGATGTTTCGGAAGACAAGCCATTCTGCCGACGCGGAGCGACCGGCTACGGTGTAGAACTTCTCTTCACATTGGCATCGATGCTGTAGATCCGAAAGATCCGCTCCACAAAGAAGATACAGGGGCTGTTGCAATGCAAGACCTTTGCACGATATACGATGGAAGACCCGTGGTCTGCTACGATATCTTATGCTAGGTCTGTGCTTTGCGACAGCCCTTTTTTGATGTGATCAGATCGCTCGGGAAAGTATCAGCATCTCTGACCTGAAGCTTCCTTATTATATTGATGCCGTTATCCAATAAGGTCACTACCATGAACATATTTCCGTTTTGATGGAACGATGCAGCAGTGGATGACTTATACTATTATCCAACAAGATCATCACAGAATACATTTCCGTTCTAATAAAACGACGAAACAGTGGGGGCATCGTTCCATATAAGCTATAAAAAATAAAAATGTTGTTAAGTGCCGGCTCTAAAGGATAATAGTTTTATAAAGCATCCTTATGCTATTATCCAATAAGATCATCACATAAATACATTTCCGTTCTAATAAAACGACGAAACAGTGGGGGCATCGTTCTAA
>JAUMYO010000021.1:0-2132 GCA_030528605.1 Peptostreptococcaceae bacterium
TTTTTTGGGATCGGAAGCAAGTTTTACAACCGACTGGATGAAAGGGTTAAAGAACTCGAAAGAAGAATAGGGTAGGCGATAAAAATCGCCCACCCTTTTTATTGATACAATGTTTCTAGGAGTTGTTCGGTGCGGTCGCTTTTCGGTTCGGTGCTAGGGAACCCCATCGCCAAGACGCACCCCTCCGCATCCGTCCCGCTCGCGACCGTTTCGATCGTCTCTTCTAACATTGGATCGGGTAAAATTTCCGTCTTTGTTTTTTGCTCTGTTTGTTCTGTTTGTTCGTTTTCAAAAAATCCGTAACTATCGTAAAGATTAGCTATCTTTTTTCTGTAAAGGATCATTTCATGATCGAGCTTCATTTTTTGCCCGTACCATCTTGTTACCGCCAGGAATACCGTGAAGGGTAGGACCAAAAAGAAGTTGTTCATTTTCATGTGAGCGATCTCATATTCCACCAATGCTCTGACTTGACGGTCAAGCATTCGATCATTTTGCGCGATCAAAATTACATTGTAGCCGAATTTTCGATGTTGGGAAAAGAATTTGATCCAGTCCATCCGGGTATCTCGTTTTTCTTTTTCTTTTTGTTTTGTTCCGCTATTCCAGTCCCTGGAGTTAAAAAGTATTTGCGCTTCATCAATTACCAGGAGCGTTTGTCCTTCGACTCGTTGCATGTGGTTTTTTCGAGCGAAATCATACAGATATTCAGTCGTGATCTCGGAGTTGTCGAGGAGTATAAAATTATCAGTTTTAACGTCTAATCCGTAGTTTGATATCACTCGATGGGTAAATTTTTTCTTTTTTCGTTCGTTTTGTTTCAGTTTAATATATATATCTTTGGTAGCGTGGTATGATTTTCCGCTTCCTGGAGTTCCTGAATACAGATAGATCATTGTTTTTTTATTCCTTTCGTTTATTCGATGGCTTTTATAAATCTTGCATAGACGGAGTAAAGATAATATACACCTACAGCGACTAACCACGCTTCTGTGATCGCTACCATTTCAGCGATCGGCAGAAAGTAATTGATCTTTGCTATCAGATCGGAGTAGGAAGAGTTCATTATAAACTTGAATGGGGAAGGGGGGAATATCAACACTAAACCATTTAACAGTAATCCTACCGCATTTATCAGGAATTGCAAGAACTTTGATAGGGCTAAAAACATTCTACACCTCTTTTCTTTACCATTTGATCATGCTCCTGGTCCTCATGATCAGGAATATTGAATACCAAGCGACTGCGACATATCGAAAGAATCCGCGGACATAATGCAAAATCGATCCGTCTATTGTTTCGTTGACAGTTAAATACTGCGTTTCAAGTTTTACGTTAAATTTGGGTTCACTTACGGATGCGTTGAACAATTTGATCCCATTTAAGAAGTCTGAAGGAATACAGAAGGGGAAGCGATCGATCAGACGGATTTTTAAGGGCGTCAGATCTAGTTGAAATTCCGATACATCGAACATCGTTGCGACAAAATCGTAAATCTTTGCTAGATAACTTGGGATCTTGGCGATTCCGTCTAAAATATTTTTCGTTGTACTGGTAATGTTTTCGATCATTCCTTTGATCCCGTCTAAGTTGATCGGACCGCCACCCGGAGGCGCAGCACTCAAAGGACCGATATAATTTTCTGCTACCGTTTCATCGTTGAAGAAGTCTTTTAATTGCTTTTTTTCGTATACATCGGAGCTTCCATATTTATTCTTTTTCGGTCCCAGTATTTCAACTTCATTGGCGGTTGAATACACTCTTGCAGTCCCTTCCTCGATCCGTTTTAATGTGGTCTTAGGTTTTTTCAAAATCCTTGCGTTTTGCATATTTGCATTTTCATCGTAAACGCTAACAAATGGTTCGTTTGGCTTGATCTCTCCGAGCTGTGGACTCATCTTTACAAGGTTAGAGTATATGTCAATGCCTCGAAACTCTTCCATTCTTTTTTCCGTTTCTGCCAAATGCAGGCGATTATTAACGTTTATCAAATAGATATTATCCGATGACACTCTCATTTCAGATGAGTTCGATAATCCGTGTCCATGCAGATTACCACTTAACGACATTTCGATATATTGCCCGTTACGTTCGCTTTTGACGAAGGTTTTGCCGTCCGTAAAGTTGATATT
>JAUMYO010000021.1:2232-29245 GCA_030528605.1 Peptostreptococcaceae bacterium
ATCATCAGAAGCAGGGGAGTTATTTTTTTCATCATACAATCACCATTTCATCAATTTTCTTGTGTTTTTCATCAGGAATATCGCATAAAATACCGAAGAAACGTATCTAAAAAATCCAATAACGAAGGTTAACATATTGATATCGATCTGATGATACACTTTAAGATATTTTGTGTTGATATCGATAACAAGGTCCGGAGGAGTAGGCGCAACGTAGAACATTTTCAAGAACTTGAGTAAATCAAATGGCAAGCAAAAAGGGAACTTGTCCGCAACGGGAAACCTCAAAGGGGTTAAATCAAGCTCGATCGGTGGCAAGGTCCAAGTTGCTAATTCTAAAAGACTTACAAGCGTTGCGATTATAGATTTGATGATCGACAATATAGACTTCAACAATTCCCATAATGCTCTTAACAGTGCTTCCATCCATCCAATATCCGGGAAAGGCAATGGCAACGGTTTCGGCGGGTTGCCGATAATATCGTCATATTCTCTTGCCACGTCACTCGGCACAAAATCGCTGAGCGTCGGAACGTCAATCGGAAAGTCTAGCGGTATCGTTATTTCAAGATCTTTCGTGGTCGGCAAAGATGGCGATTTTTCAAATAGGGAATCCAGTCCTTTATCAATAACCGGAAGATCTAAAAGAGGTTGATCGGGATTTAAGACCTGTTCGAGCTTTCTCGTCAATGGATTTTCAAATACGGTAACTTCTGCTTCCGGATAAGGAAGAGGATATGAAAATGGCAAGCCCACGCGCTGGGCTGTAATGGCGATCGGGTAATATATTTCATCGACATAATGCGGGATCGTCTGTGTTCCAACTTTTTCAAGCCATGTAATATATATCTCCGGGAATTCGTCGGCTGCGCTGATATCATAGCTCAAGACGATATTGTCGCTCCAAACCATTTCCAAGGGAAAAATGATCGTTTCTAAGCCATTCGCCGTTATTTCCATTTGTGCGATATCCGAAGAAAAATCAAGCAATACATCAAAGTTGATCCCTTGGATCGTGGTAGTAAGTAGCGTGACCTGGGACGTTATCGGTACAAATTCCCCTTTAGTCAATGGGAAGTGGGGCGGTTGAACTGTAATAGCGATCGTAGCGTTATTGATTATGTAATGCGTTAATTCAACGATCTGTTGGTGTGTTGCGATGATCGTGTTCGTTATATTGTTGTAGGTCATTGCGATCTGAATTACGATGTATTTATGCACCAGGTCCATTACGTTATATATATCCATCAACATTTTTTCGAGCTGTTTGCCGACAGCAGGTTCGTTATTTACCATTAGAGTAATTCCGCAAAGCAGGACCACGAGTGCCATAGTTGATACAATAACAGCGTCATCAACGAGCGCAACGGCTTCAGCGGTATGAAACAACATGATATTTTCTTTGGTGAAGGTTGCATTTGTAAGCATGAAGGCGATCAATATCGATATCATTATTTTCTTTATCATGATTTACCTCATAAAAATAGGGCACGGATCTGATCCATGCCCTAAAATAATTACTTCGCCATGGACTTAAATTTACTCCAAAGCATTTTAGCACCCCAGAACACAACGCCCAATGATACTCCGGCACCGATTACTTTTATGGCATCAGCCTTAGAGTCCGTTCCAGCTTTGACGATGATATCCGTTACTCCCGTTTCGTCCGCAAAGGCGTTGAGGGTCGTTAATGCTGTGATTGCTGCTCCACCTGCTAAAACCATCGCTTTGTTTTTTGCATTTTTAAGTAGTTTCATGTTTTTCTTCCTTTCTGCATTCCTGCAATCAAATTGATTTATAAAATTCAAAGCTTTGACGTATTAATAGGAGTACAAAGAATAGGTTGATAATCATTTTTTTGTACTCGATCGCCGAGGGCAATACATTCTCGAGCGTTAGGGATCTTACAAGTTCTACTGTTTCCATTTGTCACCTCAGTGCATCGTATATAAATCGAATGACTAACAAAAAAACCAGTACCGTCATCATTACGGATTGATAGGCTTCGTGTTTTAACTGCTCGATCGGGACGGATCGATAGGCTTCTTGGGTCAGTGTTTCGTTACGGATCGTTTCTTGGTCTAATATCGGTTCGCTTGTTTCAAGTGTAGTATTTTCCATTATTTTTTACCTTCGTCGAGCTTTTGCACGGAATTAAGTGACAAATTCAGCCCTTTTGTGCCTTGGGTCAAGCTCATTTCCATTTCAACGGGTGTGAAGCCGTCGAGTTTGAAGGGTAGGGGGTCGGAGCTCCACACGTCCATAGATTTACCATCGTCGAAGCCGACAAATCTTACTATGTGTTTGATCTCTCCTGTGTCTTTGATTTTTCTTTGTTGTACATTCGTAATTAGTGCTTTTGCTGTGATTTTCATTTTCTTTTTTCCTTTCGTTTTTGTTTTTTATATTATTTTCCCCAGGGTTCTTAGTTGGTAATTTTGCAAAAATCGGGTTCAAAGATCGTAAATGTCTCTGTTTTTTTGGTCTGTTTACATTGAAATGTAATTTTGAGTACGTCAAATATATTTACCTTGTCGGCTGTATAGGTAAAGAATACATCGATGTAGCTATCTAATCTTTTTTGGTAGATCGTGTTAACGTGGTTTCTTACTTCTGTTTTTAGTAGTTCTTCAAATGTGAATAGGGTTGCAATGTATCGTATAAACTCGAAAAGCTCGATGGCAAAAGCAACATCATAGTTATTTTTTAGGTTGATCATCATTTTCCGTTTCCTCCGAATCAATATAAAAGAGCAAAAGATAATATGAAGAAAAGTACAACAAAATAGTCAGGGCAATAAAAGTTCTAAAGCCTATTGACGTCACAACGCACCTGCAAATTGAAGATTTTCGCTGAATATCTTGTATTTGGGGTTCTCAAACATTTTATCTTTGTACTCATTCAGAAGTGAAACAAAATTCTTAGGATCAAACGAAGAAATAAAAGCCATAGCACGACCGTATTGATGGAACATATGCAATAGAAGCGATTCGTAATCATCTTTAATCGTTCTTAATATGCTTTTTTTCTCAATCTTAAAAGGTTTTTCAATGACTGGAACCATTCCCAGCTGCCCATCTTTTAACTCTGCGTAAAATATACATTTTACGCAGAGTTGGGAAGTTATTTATTCAATTATTCATTTTCTCGATCTTCCCCCTAAAAAATATATAGTCTAAGGGCTAAAATAATTTTTTCGATCACTTTTATACTAAAACCGATTTGGATCCGGAGTATCGATCCGATCGCTATGAGTGATATTCCTAAATATCTGTTAGGTCGATCAGCTGATCGTATCAAAAAGTCAAGAAATTTTCTATGCGGTCTATCAGGTTTTAGTATTACATAAATGATCATATACGAATAATTCAATTTCCTGATCTGTGACAAATATTTTTTAGAAAGAAGTCATTTGCCTTTGATCATGCAAGAATTATTTATTCTTAATATATACATAAATATAGCCAAGATATCTCTTGATCGATACCTTGGCTATATTTCTTGAACTTATATAAAGTTTAGTGCGAACATCTTATTCTGTACTATTATCCAATAAAATGATCACATAAAATACATTTCCGCTCCATCAGAACGGCATAGCGGTAGGAGTCAGTGTTCCCTACAATCTATAAAAAATTGTTGTAAAATGTCGGTTCTAACAGATAGCGGTATTATTCCACGATCTGGATCCCTAATTCATCAAGTGCAGCTTTGTCTGCTACGCTCGGTGCATCTGTAAGAGGACAGATAGCGTTTTGATTCTTAGGAAACGCGATGACCTCTCGAATATTTTCTCTTTTTAGCATGAGCATCATCAAACGATCAAATCCAAATGCGATACCGCCATGAGGAGGCGTACCATATTTGAAAGCATTTAATAAGAAGCCGAATTTTTCATTCGCACTCTCCTCAGTAAAACCGAGGACTCTGAACATGGTTTGTTGGATCTTCGGATCAAAAATACGGATGCTTCCGCCTCCAAGCTCAACACCATTCAAAACAAGGTCATAAGCTTTTGCTCGAACTGAACCGGGATCGGATCCGATCAAGTGGAGATCCTCATCCATTGGCGAAGTAAACGGATGGTGTACTGCAACATAGCGGTTTTCTTCTTCACTGAATTCGAATAGAGGGAATTCCGTAACAAACAAGAAGTTAAATTCTTCTTCATCGATCACGCCCATTTCTTTTCCGGCATCCAATCGAACATGACCTAAAGCATTTAATGCAATTTGTTTTTTATCTGCAACGATAAGAATGAGATCGCCTTGTTTTGCATTCATTTTGTTAACGATCTTATCCATATGATCCGGCGCAAAGAATTTGCTGATCGGAGATTGTATCCCCTCTTCCCCTAATTTGATCCAAGCAAGACCTTTTGCTCCAAAAAGTTTTGCTACATTTTCTAGTTCGGTTATTTTTTTTCTGGTGAAATGGTTCTCTCCGGCATTGATGTTGATCGCTCTGATCGTTCCTCCGGATCCAATCGCCTGATTGAAAACCGAAAACTCACTTCCTGAAGCTTCTTCCGTAATATCCACGATTTCATACCCAAATCTCAGATCCGGTTTATCCGAACCAAAACGCTCCATCGCTTCATTATATGTCATTCGTCTTAATGGAAGTGTAATATCTACATTTAAAGCATCTTTAAAGATACTTTGTACTAATCGCTCCGTTACAGCAAGGACATCATCCGGCTCAACAAAAGACATTTCGCAATCGATCTGAGTAAATTCAGGTTGTCGATCCGCTCTGAGATCTTCATCTCTAAAACATTTTACGATCTGAAAATATCGATCGAAGCCTGACACCATAAGGATCTGCTTAAACAACTGAGGAGATTGAGGCAAGGAGTAAAAATTACCTTGATTTACTCTGCTCGGAACCAAATAGTCTCTTGCCCCTTCCGGTGTCGGTTTAGTTAAAAACGGCGTTTCTATTTCAATAAATCCTTCGGTAGACAGGAAGTTGCGGATCATTTGCGCCACTTTATGACGCATTCTCAAACTTTCCTGCATTTGCGGTTTTCTAAGATCAAGGTATCGATATTTTAATCGCAGCACTTCAGAAACATCGTCATTATCTTTAATATAGATCGGTGGAGTTTCTGAAGTATTGAGGATCCTAAGTTCTTTTGCGATCAATTCGATATTCCCGGTTGGAATATTTGAGTTTTTAGACTCTCTTTCTCGTACATCACCACGAACAGCTACAACATATTCTGAACCAAGTTGTTCCGCTTTACTGAAAAGATCGGCATCTACATTGATATCGAAAACTACTTGAGCAATACCTTCCCGATCACGAATATCGGCAAAAATAAGTCCTCCTAAGTTCCTCGCTTTTTGGATCCATCCCATCAAAACCTGCTCTGTACCGATATGCTCTTCACGAAGCAATCCGGAATAGATCGTCCTTTTGATTCCATGTAAATTATCCATAAAATCACTCCTTTATAAATTATAAGTAATACTCGGCTTTCGGCTCTAGATAACTCGAAAGCGAGCAAATATAGAGATCCTCTTATAATAAACGAATGCAACAGCCTGAATTTTTTATCTGCGTGACGAAGATATTAAAAATAATTACCCGGATGTTTTCAGACTTCTTATAAAAAGTGATTCGTTCAAGAGAATAATACTATGCAAATTAGAAATAAGCTGAAAATACTTCAATAAATTCTTCGAGAGATACAGTTTGTTGGGTTGATCCACTCATATTCTTTAATACCAAAGAACTATTCTGAAGTTCACTTTCGCCGATAATAGCAACATATTTCGCTTTGATCTTGTCTGCGTATTTCATTTGAGCTTTCATACTGCGTTCAAGATGATCTATATCACATGAAATCCCTTTTTTTCTTAGTTTAAACAGAATATCGATCGATTTTTGTTTTGCTTCTTCTCCAAGCGCAACAATAAAAAGATCCATTGTTTTTTGTGAAGGGAATTTCGCTTCGACGCTTTCCATTAGCAACAAAAGGCGCTCGATCCCTAAACCGAAACCTATGCCGGGAGTACTTGGACCGCCCAATTGTTCTATTAAGCCGTCATATCTGCCACCACCACATACCGTAGCTTGACTGCCTAGCTTATCTGTTACGAATTCAAATGCAGTTCGTACATAATAATCCAACCCTCTCACGATATATGGATCTATCACAAAAGGAATCTCCATGATCTCCAAGTATTTTTGAAGTAGATCAAAGTGAGCCTTTGATTCATCGTCCAGATATTCCGTGATAAGAGGTGCCCCGACACCGATCGCTTTACAGCTCTCGATCTTACAATCCAACAGTCTCATCGGATTTTTTTCAAAACGCTCCTTACAATCAGCACAAAGATGTTCAAAGTTGGGTTTAAAAAAGTTTCTTAAAGCTTCCGCGTAATTCTTTCTACTTTCAGGCGTTCCTACGGAATTGATACGAAGCTGAACATATTCAGACAGACCCAATCGATCGAAAAATTCCGATACCAGCGAGATCACTTCGGCATCGCTGTAAGCACTCTTACTCGACAAAACTTCGATCCCGAATTGATGAAATTCGCGCATCCTTCCTTTTTGTGGTTTTTCATAACGAAAACATGGAGTATTGTAAAAGATTTTTGTCGGCTGAGAATTTGCATATAAAGTGTTTTCGATGAACGCACGCACAACAGGGGCAGTGCCTTCAGGTTTCAGGGTAAGCGATTCTGTTACCTTCCCTCCTTCGGTATTGCGCTGCTCCAGATTAAACATCTCTTTTTGAACGATATCAGTCGTTTCGCCAACCCCTCTTCGAAACAGATCGGTCGATTCGAACATTGGGGTTCTGATCTCATGATAACCGAATTCATTGCATAATTTCCGAAACTGTTCTTCGACATAGTACCATTTTTCAATCGAATCCGGCAAAATATCAGCAGTCCCTTTTGCTTTACGGATTATTTGCATACGACATCTCCTCTCTCTTCTTTCCGATATATAGATCAATGTTTCGTATATATTCTTCAAGATTCTTTGTATTAGAAATCCGCTCAATTCGATTCTCGCTTGGATAAACAAATCTAGACACACCACCCGGACCAAAAGAGAGGATATTTTGATATTCTTCTATGATCATAATATTATAGAGTGATTCCTTTCCGGTCTTAGAAAAACCGACATTTTCCTGTCCGCCTAAAATATTTTTTTGGCGGTACAAATAATAAGGAAAATAATCCTTTTCGAGTCGTTCATAAACATATTCCATCATATCCGATACGATACGAGATCGATCGATACGCTGATCCTCAGAGATAGTCTTTGAAAGGTCCGATGCTTTTTTCAATGCAAGCGAGTGGACCGTGATCGAATCCGGATCCATTTCTAAAATCGTATTTAAAGTATATTCAAGATCGGATAATTGTTCATTTTCCAATCCGATGATAATATCCATATTTATATTTTGAAATCCGGCTTCTCTTGCATCATAAAAAGCTTTGATAATTTCTTCCGAAGAATGCATTCGTCCGATCTTTTTCAATGTATCATCGATCATTGTTTGAGGATTGATCGATATCCGATCGATCCCAAAGCCATGTATCAATTTTAATTTTTCAGGATCTATGGTATCCGGTCGCCCGGCTTCAAAAGTGATCTCGCGAACCTTTGAGAAATCGATACTATCCGATAGTATTTGAAGAAAACTCTTTAGATCCGTATGATCAAGTGACGATGGAGTTCCTCCGCCGATATATAAGGACGTAATATTGCGTTTCTTGACCCATTCATTTTGAAGAACAGATCTTAGTTCCAGAGAAAGAGTTTTAAGATAAGGCTCTATAAGATGAGCTTTTTTTGTTATTTCGTTGGAAAAAAATGTACAATAATTGCACTTTGTGGGACAGAATGGAAGACTGACATAAATACTGTAATCATTCGGATCGATCTCGCGAAGTATTTTTTGCTCGACTTGATTCACCTGATGAAGTATCCCGGTCTTTTTATCAGAGGCAAGAGAGCATTCCATAAAGTGTTTTATAGCAGCTTCCTTATCAGAGAACTTTTTATAAACTTCATGGTACATCTTCGTTGGTCTGATCCCGGTCAATATGCCCCAATCCAGATCTTTTTTATAAAAATCCGAAAGAATATGATATAAACATCGTTTATAAGCATTTTTTAGATTCTTCTCATACAATAACGCTTTTTCTTGATGAAAGATCTCTTTTCCTCCGATCTTTCCGAAGCTGTTTACATTCGTTCCGTCCGACCGGATCACTATATGATCTTCATTCGAAGATCGATCAGGTGGCGCGGTGCTGAGATCGGTGTCAAATAAAAAAGCTTGCCGATCGAAAAGCACGGCAATATTCTTCAGCTCATATTCATATTTTTCTTCATCGATAAAGATTCTCATAGCCCTCTCATAAAAGGATTATAATCCTTTTCATATTGGATCGTTGAGCATCCGCCATGACCGGGATGGATCGCGATCTCTCCCGGGAACCGAGAGAGCTTGTATAAAGAAGCTTTCATGTGCTCTTCATTCCCTCCATACAGATCGGTCCTGCCCATCGAACCATTAAATAAAGTATCCCCGGTAAACATATCCCGGTCGATCAGTAAACACACTCCACCTTTAGTATGTCCGGGTGTATGGATCACTCTAAATAAAAAAGGTCCGATCGCTAATATATCTTCATCTTTCATCAGAGAATCCGCCTCAAAACTCAAATTTCCATATCCGAATTCTCGTGCAAGGCTAAGTTCAGGACGCATTAGCATCTCATTATCTTTTTTATGGATATATACATCGACCGAATACTTTTCTTTAACCAAAAGAGTATCCGCAATATGATCGATATGACCATGAGTCAAAAAGATCGCTAAAAGGTTAAGCTTTTGATCTTCTATGAACTCTACGATCTGATCATAGTTGACCGCCGGGTCGATAAGAACAGCTGCTTTGGTTTTCTCTTCAAAAACGATATAACTATTGACCGCGTAACGGTTTCTTCCAAATTTCTCTATCTTCATCTTCACCTCTAAAAAGTCTTTTTGCTATCCAGCAAGATCGTCACCGGTCCGTCATTAGTGATTTGTACCAGCATATCCGCTCCAAATTTTCCGGATCTGCAAGTTATCCCGGATCGGGATATCATCTCGATCGCCTTCTCATATAAAGGAGAGGCATGATCCGGTTTTGCAGCTTCTGTAAAACTTGGCCTTTTCCCCTTCCGAGCATCTCCATAAAGAGTAAATTGAGATATCAATAAAATTTCTCCCCCTACATCTTGGATCGAGAGATTCATTTTCTCATTCTCATCTTCAAAGACTCGAAGTCCTAAAATTTTATCGATTATATATTTTAGGTCTTGTTCATCATCATTTTGAGTGATCCCAAGCATAACTTGAAAGCCTTTGTTTATTTTATTTTCGATTATCTGATCCTCGTGTTCAAAAGTTACACCGGCAGATCGAACCCTTTGAATTACAGCGCGCATACTACACCCTGGATACGGAGAGAACCCCGTCCACTCTCTTTAATTTATTGATAATGCCTTTGAGTTGCTCTTTACTTGCAACAGTGATCCCGGCATTCATAGCTACGATAGAATCTTTGTTTGTTCGAGCATTGATACTGTTAACGGTAATTTTTTCATCCGAAAACACTTTACTTACATCTACAAAAAGTCCTCGTCGATCATCCGCCTGGATCGCGATCTCAACATCAAACTCTTTCGCTATTCCGATCGCTTGATCCCATTCCACTTCGACCAACTTCTGATTTGCGATCTCATCACTAAGATCGATATTATCACAATCCGCTCTATGAATAGAGACCCCTCTGCCCTTCGTCACATAACCGACTATATCGTCACCCGGTAATGGATTGCAACATTTTGCAAACCGGATCAAAATACTGGAATGCCCTTTTACTCGAACACCTTGATCGGAGGAAGATGTTTGTCGTTTAGGCTCTTCGATAACAGGTAGGATATTTTCAGCAATTTTTTTTATTTTTGCCTCTTTGTGTTCCTGTTCATATTTTTCACGGATGCGAGGAATGATCTGCCCTGTTGTGACACCGCCATATCCCAGAGCATTATACATATCCTCTTCGTTTTGAAGGTTTAGACTTTTTAAGATCGGCGCGATGTATTTTTGCTTCATCACTTCGGTTTGGCTAAAACCGTTTCGTCGTAATTCGCGTTCAAACATTTCTCTTCCCTGTTTGATATTCTCATCACGACGCTCTCTTTTAAACCATTGACGGATCTTATTTTTGGCATGAGAGCTTTGTACGATATTCAGCCAGTCGCGAGACGGACCATTGGAATTGGACGAAGTAAGGATCTCAACGATATCTCCTGTTTGAAGCTTGTAGGTTTGCGGCACGATACGACCGTTGACTTTGGCACCCACCGACTTATTTCCGACTTCTGAGTGGACCTTGTAAGCAAAATCAAGAGGGATCGCCCCGGCCGGCAATTCTATAACTTCGCTTTGAGGCGTAAAAACATAGACCTCGGAAGTGAACAGGTCTGTTTTAAGAGATTGCATAAACTCTTTCGGATCGGATACATCTTTTTGCCATTCCATCATCTGTCTCAGCCACGAAAGTTTCGACTCCAGATCAGAGGCCTCTGTATTTATTTTTCCTTCTTTATATTTCCAATGGGCTGCGATCCCGAACTCAGCCGTTTTGTGCATTTCCCATGTTCGCATTTGGATCTCTAACGGTTCCCCGTCAGGACCGATAACCGTAGTGTGAAGAGATTGATACATATTCGGCTTTGGATTACCGATATAATCCTTCATACGAGAAATGATCGGTCTCCACATCGAATGGACCAGCCCCAAAACGGAATAACAATCTTTTACGCTATCAACCAAAACACGTACAGCCATCAAATCAAAGATCTCGTCAAATTCTTTGTTTTGATTTTTCATTTTTCGATAGATACTGTAAAAATGCTTGGCTCTTCCCGTAATGTCCGCTTTGATCCCGGATTCATCAAGTTTGTCATGGATCTGCTGGATAACTGAATTGATATAAGCATCTCTTTCGATTTTCTTTTGAGCGATCTTATCCACAAGATCATAATAGCTTTCGGGATCGATATATCTTAAAGCAATATCTTCCATCTCAAGCTTAACTTTGGATATCCCCAATCGATTCGCGATCGGAGCATAGATCTCGATCGTTTCTATTGAGATATCCCTTGCTTTTTCAGGGCGCATATGCTTTAACGTCCTCATATTATGAAGACGATCCGCCAGTTTAATAAGAACCACACGGATATCTTTCCCCATTGCAAGAAACATTTTACGCATATTCTCAGCCTGAGTTTCTTCTTTGCTTTTATAGGCTATTTTCCCAAGTTTTGTAACTCCATCGGTAAGGTCAGCGATTTCTTTGCTAAAGTCTCGCTCGATGTCCTCATAGGTGATGTCGGTGTCTTCGATGACATCATGAAGCAAACCTGCTGCTATCGTATCTACATCAAGCTCAAGTTCCGCAAGGATCTTTGCCACTTCGATCGGATGAGTAATGTATTTTTCACCAGACTTACGATATTGATTTTCATGTGCTTTACTTGCATATTCAAAAGCTTTGACGATCGTCTTAAGATCGGCTTCCGGATTATATTGCTCTATTCGAAGTAACAAGTTCTCTAACAAATCCTAACACCTCCTTTGGAAAAACTTTTATACCCTTCATTATATAACAACATATTCAGAATATCAACAGTTTTATCTCTTGCAATCACTTGTTTTATGTTCCCTTGCCTAAGAAATACCCATCATATTCTACCCATCGATTTATGGATGATCCCTCTAACAATATTTTTTGATCGAGCTTAATATTGTTATTTAATGCCATAAAAAAAGACTCTCGAAAAAGTCTTTTTTTACCATTATCCAATAAAATGATCCTATAATACATTTTTGTTCCGACAGAACAATGTAACGGCAAGGGAACTCTTCCCTACAAGCCATAAAAATGCTAACTCCAAAGGATATTAGCATTATATGATCCTAATAATGAATTTGAACATTGATATCGGTACTCTTTAGATTTTCTCTGCCTTTTAGAAAATCCAGCTCGATCAAAAACTCAAAACCCAAGAGATCTGCTCCCATTTCCAAAACCAGAGACTCTACAGCAGCGGCGGTCCCACCGGTTGCAAGAAGGTCATCAACAATGATCACTTTGCTCCCCGGTTCGATCGAATCTTTATGGATCTCGATCGCAGTCGACCCATATTCCAGATCGTAACTACAACTTACGACTTCACTCGGTAATTTACCGGGTTTTCTTGCCGGGATAAAGCCTACTCCCAGACCATATGCAACCGCAGAGCCAAGTAAAAGACCTCGCGCCTCGATCCCTACGATATAATCAACGATCGTATTCCGAGCTTTAATATTAGAGATCATTGTATCGATCGCTTGTTTATACGCTGTTTTATCTTTCAATAGCGTGGTAATATCCTTAAAGCTGATCCCTTCTTTCGGATAGTCCTCGATCGTTCGAATAGTATCTTGTAAATTCATATGCACTCCTTATCTTATTGAGATTAGCTCAAGATTGAGATACTCTCTATCGTTGTATTCATTGATCTTAACTTTGTAAAGGATATCGAATTCCGTTTCAGATATCTTTTTTGGTAATATATTTATTATATCATGTTCCTTTGATAAGTTCATTTTATTTTTTATGATCTCCAATATTTTTTCAGCTGAAAAAGATACGAAATAACGATCCGTTTTATTAGAAGCTAAACGAAGCTTAAGAACATTATTGTTTTTTCCTATGCGTTCGATCCCTCTGACCTGAATTTTTGTAGTTGCAAGCAAAATTTCAGGGTTGCCTTTTCCTGTAGGCTCAAAAATATGGAATTTTTTTACAAGATCCATAGTAAGGACCGAAAACGGAAACAACGCGTCTACATAATAAGTTTTTTTTCGAGATAAAGGAACAGCATTCATATGAGCGGTCAGCTCAGAAACGAAGCTCTCAAATGCAGATGGAGACAAACTCATTCCTGCAGCGGCAGCATGTCCTCCAAATTTCTCAAAATAATGTTTAAAGGATGATAGAATGTCAAAAATATTAATATCTTCGGTCGATCGCGCAGATCCTTTGTATGAACCTTCGGAATAACAAAAAACAATAGATGGGATATTATATCGATCTTTTAACCTACCGGCAACGATCCCTGCCAAACTTTCATGAACATCTTCCAGGAAAAGAATGATGATATTATTTTTGTGAAGAAGATCCTCCTCCGTTTTTTGAATAGCGACCTCCGTTGCTTGCAAGGTCATTTGTTTGCGTTCGTCATTCAATCCGATCAACTCGGTAGCCAGTTTATTTGCAACATCCGGATCATCTGTGACCAAAAGATCGAATGATTTTTGAGCTGTGCTTAATCTGCCGCTGGAATTGAAGCAAGGACCAATACGAAAACCAATATCGTAAACCGTTAGGGATCCAAGATCCAAAAGCTTCATCAATGCTTGAAGTCCCATATTGGAAATGTTCTTTAATCGATCAAGACCATGATATACATAAATACGATTTTCATCTTCCAGATCCATCACATCACATATCGTAGCGATCGAGACTAAAGGATACACGTCTGCCAGATCCTCCTCGCGGAAACCTAATTCCAGGTTCAAAGCCAAAAGCAATTTATATGCGATCATAGCACCACATATTTTTTTGAAAGGATAAAGACAGTCTTGTTGCTTAGGGTTTATTATTGATGTAGCGGATATCAGATGATCTTTAGATAAACCGTCTTGAAGGATCTGAGGAATCTCATGATGATCTGTCACGATCACATCAAGACCCTGCCCAATCGCAAAGTTGATCGCATCAAATGCCGAGATCCCATTATCAAAAGTAATGATCGTGCCAAATCCATTATCGATCGCATATCGGACGATCCGATCATTGATACCGTAACCATCCTTTATCCGATGCGGAAAAATACATTCACACTGCATTCCCAGTTTTTGAAAGCCTAAATAAGAAATTGCCCCACTAATTATTCCATCTACATCATAATCTAAAGAGATCAAGATTTTTTCATTATTTTTTATTTTGGAACATAAAATATTAACAGACTTCTCCATATCCTTCATCAAAAAAGGATCATGTGTCATTTCCTTATTTCTTTTAAGGTAATGATCGATCTCTTCAAAAGTCGTAAAATTTCTTCTAGCCAATATTTCTGCTACTGGAAGTGGGATATCAAAGTTTTTTGAGATATCCTCCGGCCAAAAATTTCTTTTCTTTAACAGCCACTTTTCCAAATCGAGCTCCTTTAGTCTTTACTTTTCGCTTTCGGTTGCGGATATACAACATGAGAATTTGCCGATATCGTTATTTTTTGATCTTTTATCGAATATACAAATCCCGATCTCTCGGTCCCTAAATATTTTTTACTTTTCGGAGTGATATCGGTATCGATATATTTTTCCAACGCGGAGCCGGTTATAGGGGCATTGGATACATTCGTCTTCAGATCGATCGCTCCGGCTAAACCGGCCATTTTTATCCCCTCTGCGATCGTACGAGCATTGACGATATCCAGGTTGATATTATTTTCTTCTACTACATCTATGTATTTTATGGCACCGATAAAAGTTAAGCTCAGTAAGATCGTCACTACGATCAGTATCTCGATGAGCGTAAAGCCTGATTTTTTATGATACATGGTCTCCTCTTCTTTCTTTATATTCAAGAAGCTACTCATCAGAGTAGCTTCTATGTTGAGTATTATTCTTCTGAAAAATCGTCTTTTCCAACGCCACAAAGTGGGCAAACCCAATCTGCAGGGACATCTTCCCACGCAGTACCCGGTGCTACGCCGCTATCCGGATCTCCTTGCTCCGGATCATATACATAGCCACACATATCGCATACGTATTTTTTCATCTTTTACTCCTCCGTTTCATTATTATCATCTATTCTCTCATCGGAAGATCCCGGATCTTCCTCTGTAAGAATCAAAGTCAATTCGATCTTCTTGGACTCCGGATCGATATTTAGAACTCGCGCCTCAAGACGATCTCCTACTTTTACAACATCATTTGGATTTTTGATATAATCTCTGGAAATATTAGAGATATGCACAAATCCGTCGATGCCATCCTCGATGGAGATAAATACTCCGTAATCTTTAATATTTTTTACTTCTCCGCTAATGATATCACCGGAGTTTGTCTTGTTTATAAACAATTCCCATGGATTTGGGATCAGAGATTTTATACTTAGAGACAATCTGTCCTTTTCAGGATCATAGTTGATCACTTGAACATCGACAGCTTGCTCAAGACTGTACATTTTTTCCACATTATCCCGTCTGTTCCATGAAAGTTCGCTTACATGAACAAGTCCGGTTATGCCTCCGATATCGACAAATACTCCATAATCTTTAATGTCTTTGATAATACCGTTAAAGATCTTTCCTTCTTCCAGCTGCTCCAGGATCTGTCTTCTATTGTCTTCAACCTCTTTTTGAAGAAGATTTTTTCTGGACAGGATCAACCTTTTCTTCTTCGGGACCAGATCGATGATCTCTACATCGAACTCCTGCCCTATATATCTATCAAGTGCTTCGTCACCGATAAATCTCGTTTCGATATGGCTTAACGGGATGAAGCCTCTTACATTACCTTTATACCTGGCAATAAGACCTTTTTCATTTTTTTCAACAACTTTTACATTGATAACATCACCAACATTGATCTCTTCCCAAGTTTTGAAGTCGTCGATCCTCTTCTTGGAAAGAACTATTTCTCCTGTATTTTTGTCGATTTTTATTACTTCAAGATCCAGCTCATCGCCTACTTTGATCCCATCGCTGTCCCCTGCTTCAGATTTTGGAAGAATACCATCCGTCTTATATGCAAGCGATACAAAGAAAGAATCCGGTTTGACCACCTCCACTGTACCTTTTACTTTAGAGCCTTTATATAATTCCTGATAATTTTGCTCTTCTTCCATCAATAGCTTTTCCATTTCACTAATCATTAATTCCAACTCCTTAAACTTTTATTTTGTTAACAATGTAATCATGAACCTCTTCAATGATAAAGTCGGGAGTGGATGCTCCTGCAACGATACCGATATATTCGAGTGTTCTGATCTCGCTTGCGTCAAGATCTTTGATGGTCTCAACCAATATTGTTTTGCAATGTTTACGACAAATTTCAGCCAACTTTAAGGTGTTTGAACTTTTTTTGCCTCCGATTACGATCATCGCATCTACTTTTTGTGCAAGCGATTCGGCTGATTCCTGTCTTTGTTTTGTTGCATAACATATCGTGTTATGAAATTCAACATCTTTGATCTTATCACCTAGGATCTTTTCTATTACTGTATAGATTTCCAGCTTGAATGTTGTCTGAACCACTACAATATACTTTTTGTTGAATAAACCGGTGAATTCAAGCGCTTCTTCTACAGTATTAAGAACGGTGTGTTCTTTTTGGATCCAACCGCTCAATCCTATGACTTCAGGATGTGACTTATCCCCTATAATGATTACTTCATACCCTTTATTAGAAGCTTCAAAAACAATATTTTGTATTTTTTTTACAAAAGGACATGTTGCGTCAACAATACATATTTCTTTATCTACCATTCTATCATAAAAATGCTTTGGTAGTCCATGACTTCTTATAATTGCTGAAGATTTTTTTTTGATCCGCTCAAGATCTTCTTCGATCAACAAGCCTTTACTTGTTAATTTCTCCATAGCTTGATCATTGTGTATGATCGGTCCGACAGCATAGACCGATTTTTGAGAACTGTTAAGAGTATCTTCCGCCATTTTCATCGCACGGTTTACTCCATAACAATAACCACTATATTTTGCGATCTCTACTTTAATGTTTGCTCAACTCCTTCATAGATCGTTTCTAAAAGATGATTTGCCGCTTGGTCATAATCTGATGTATCGATCAAATAAACTTCAGGGTCAAAGAGCGGTAAGATCCTTACCTCCACTTTTGAGAACAACTTATAATCCGATCGGATCGCTACAGGCAAGATCTTTACTTTCGCCCGATGAGCAAGCATTATAGCACCGGATTTTACGGTAACATCACTATTCTTGCCCTTCGTGCGAGTCCCCTCCGGAAACAAGCCCAAGATCTCACCTTTTTTTAAGACCGTCAGACTCTTTTTGATAGCCGAGATATCATTTGCTCCCCTTTCCACCTTGATCGTTTTCACGGATCCAAACAACCATTTTGTAAATTTGGTCCGAAATAATTCCGCTTTTGCCATAAAATGGATCGGTCGGGGAGTTATGAACGATATGATCACAGGATCTAGGATCGACAAATGATTTGCAGCGACAAGAAAAGCCCCTTCCGTGGGAATATTTTCTCTGCCTGTGATATGAACACGAAAGATCAATAGTGAGATCAATCTGCATATATATTTTAGTACATAGTACATAATTGCTCCATTCTTTCCTCGTATAATCGTTGGATCCGATCAATAACTTCTTCGATCGTAAAACGACCTGTATCGATCTCGACTGCGTCCGAAGCTTTTTTTAATGGAGATAAGGCGCGTTGCGAATCACATTCGTCACGATATTCGATTTGTTTTTTGATCTCGTCCAAAGAGGAAGCATTTATTTGATTATTGCAATTTTGTCGATATCGGCGCTGGGCTCTTGTATCAACATCTGCTGTTAAATATATTTTCAGTACCGCATCAGGAAATAACACAGTCCCCACATCTCTTCCATCTATGACCGAAGGCGTTTGAGAGCCGATCTTGATCTGCTGATCTGCAAGGAAAGATCGAACATTCGGATCTGATGATACTTTAGAGACATTTTGATCGATCTCGGCAGTTCGGATCTCATTTCCAAGGATCCTCCCATCCATACAAAGGAACTCTCCTTGATATTCAAATAAAGTTTCATTGATAAGATCTTTTAATTTTTCAGTATTGCTCTGATCGATATTATTTTCCATGATCTTCCAAGTGATGGCTCGATACATTGCTCCTGTATCGATATATACAAGAGAAAGCCTTTTTGCAAGAAGTTTAGAGACAGTACTTTTCCCTGAGCCCGATGGCCCGTCGATAGCGATCACATTATTTATTGTCATAGATCCGATACTCTTTCCATATTTTTTCTAATTGATCAAAAGAAGTCTTTATTTCGGTTTTTTTTCGCATCCCTACTGAAACGATCAGAGCATTGGCAACACTAAAAGGAGCGACCAGAGAGTCAACGAAGGATGCCATATTGCTACGAGCGATCAAAATATTTGAAGAAAGTTCAGATATGGGAGCCAGTTTACTATCCGTGATAGAGATTATGTCCGCTCCTTGATTCTTTGCATATTCTAATAACTCATACGTCCTTTTGGAATATCGGGGAAAACTGATACCGATCACCAGATCTTCTTTTGTGACCTTTAGAATTTGCTCAAAAACATCCGATATTCCATAATTTACCAAAACGACATTGTCTAAAATAAAATTCAAATAGAATGCCAGATACTCTCCTAAAGTTGCCGAACTTCTTAAACCAACGATATAGATCTTTTTGGCACCGGTGATCTTGCTGATCGCCATTTCAAAAGCTTCCGGATCGATCTCATCCAAAGTCCCCTTAATATTTTCAATATCAGCACGCAAGACCTTCTTTAACGTAGTGAAATCATTGGAGTATTCTTTTGACATTTCAACTCGCTGAACGGTCGTAAGTTTTGTTTTGATAAGCTCTTGAAGAGATCTCTGCAAATCGGGATATCCTGCAAAACCAAGAGCATTTGCAAAGCGAACGACCGTAGATTCGCTCACTCCGACCGTATCTCCCAATTTAGCTGCTGTCATAAAAGCTACTTTGTCATAGTCCGAAAGTATATATTGAGCGATGATCTTTTGGCCTTTGCTTAATTTAGAAAATTCATTTTGAATAATGTGGATCAGATCAACATTTTCTTTACCTGACATTGCAATCCCCCTCTTCTATTTGAATTTTATGACCGTGACCCCTTGTCCGCCTTCTCCATAAGAGCCCGGGCGATAAGATTGGATGTAAGAAATAGACTTCAGCGCGGATCCGACACCTTTTTTCAGAGCACCGGTTCCTATTCCATGGATTATCGTAACGACCTGCATGTTTGAAAGATAAGCATCATCCAAGTATTTTGTCAGCTCATCCATTGCCAGCTCGAGATCCAAGCCCCGGATATCTAATGTCGGTTTAATATTCATCGCTTTATCCGAATATATCTTTCCTGCTCCGCTTTTTTGGCTGCTCTTTTTTTCTGTCCGCATTTTTTCTAATGCAGCAAGGGGAACATTGATCTTCATATTATCCATCTGGACTACGACTTGTTTTTTCTTGCTGTCTATGCTCACGATCGATGCGTTTTTTTGGAAACTGGAAACAAATACATTTTCTCCAACCTGCAGATCTTCTTCGGTCAGAGGAGTGTTGTTTTCGTTGATAGTCAGAAGCTCCTCTTGAGTGCTGAAGCGATCGCCTAGGCTACCCATTTGATCTCGAAGCGTTTCAATTTTTTTATTGTCGAGACTCTTGGCATTTTTTGCTAGATCTCTTAACTCACTGACGATCCGATCACTTTCTTCTTTTGCCGCCTTGACGATCTTTTGAGCTTCTTTTTTAGCTTCCTTAAGGATCCGCTCTCGATTTGATTCCAGCTGACGTTCTTTTCTTTCCAAATTGACCAAACGACCTTGCACATTCTCGCTTGTAGCTTGGATCGTCTCCTTTTCTCTTTCGATCCGTAAACGATCTTTTTCGATCTTGAGAAGTACATCTTCCATTTTGATCATGTCTTCATTTAAGTTTTTCTTTGCGTTTTCTATGATGGTAGGATCTAAACCAAGTTTTTGGGAAATAAAGAAAGCATTCGATCTCCCCGGGATCCCGATCATCAAATGGTAAGTAGGACTTAGTGTCTCCACATCAAACTCAACACTCGCATTTTTTACAAGGTTCGTATTCAAGGCATAATTTTTCAGGTTACTGTAATGAGTAGTTGCGATCGTTGTTGCTTTTTTTTCTTTTAGATACTCTAATATGGATATTGCAAGTGCCGATCCTTCATCCGGATCGGTTCCGGATCCCAGCTCATCTAAAAGTAGCAAACTCTTGTTGGTAGCTTTCTTTAAGATCCTGACTATATTTACCATATGAGAGGAAAAAGTCGAAAGGCTTTGACTGATACTTTGCTCATCTCCAATATCAGAAAAAACATCGTCAAAAATAGCAACCGTACTACCGAAATCACAAGGGATATGAAGTCCCGCCTGAACCATTAAAACAAACAGACCTACCGTTTTTAGAATGACGGTCTTCCCCCCGGTGTTAGGACCGGTGATCACCAGCGTGTTGTATCGGTCTCCTATGATAATATCGAGCGGAACGACCTTTTTGGGGTCTAGCAAAGGATGTTTGGCATTCTTTAATCTTATTATTTTATTTGTATTGATCTTGGGCGATATCCCGTTGATCGAAACTGAAAAGTGCCCCTTCCCCATTATAAAGTCGATTTGAGCTAATATTGTTTGATTTTCAAGGATCGCTTCCGAACAGGTCCCCACTTCGTTTGAAAATTGCAACAAGATCCTTGCGATCTCCTCCTTTTCTTTTTGAACGGCGATACGAAGATCATTATTCATTTCAACGACTGCGGACGGCTCAATAAATATCGTTGCACCCGAAGAAGAAGTGTCGTGGACGATCCCCGGGAAATTGGATCTGTGCTCAGCCTTTACCGGGAGCACATATCGATCTTGTCGTTGAGTCACGATCGTATCCTGAAGATATTTCGATGAGCTTTCCGACGAGATCAGCTGTGATAGCTTTGTTTTTATCCGCTCTTTTGTTAGCCGGATCTCTCGTCGAATACTTTTTAACTCGATACTTGCATTATCAGAGATCTCATCTTCCGAGATGATCGCATCAAAGATCCGCTCCTCCAGATCGCGGTCATGATATAAATTTTGAGCTTTTGAAGTCAATAAAGGAAGATCTGTCCTGGAGTTCAATTTGTCGCTTACGATCCTTGCGATCCTCAGATTCCTGGCACAATCCAGTAAGGATAACGCATCGATCCCGGAGCCGATCTCAGCTAAACGCATCTGACTTTTGAGATCTTTTAGACCCGTGATCGAGATACCGCTTCCTTCGATGATCAATTTTTGTGCTTCTGATGTTTCATCTTGAAGTAATTTCACTTCATCAACGGAAGAACTGACCCGAATATCTTGTGCAAGCTTTTTGCCCGGTTCGGTATTTATTTTTTCAGATAGAAGCTCAACGATCTTATTGAACTCCAAATTATACATAGATTTTTTGTCCATATTACATTCCTAAAAGTTTAATGATCAGATCCTTTGTTTCTCGGTGATCTTCTTTGAAAAGATCTATTCGATACTTGTCCGCTCCCATATTTTTTATGGTCGGGATCATAGAAAAATGATCCATTGCTCTGTGATCTGTCAATTGCATCCGACAAAACCGATCTCTGCGGATCGTAAAATGAGAGCTTTTGTCTTCGGAAGAAAAAGTAAGCCCATTCACTTGGCAAACCTTACAAGGTTTTTGGGTCTTGTAGGGACAAAACTCCGTAACCATCAAGATCGGATGGATATATACAGGGATCTCGGCGATCCGATCAAGCTCTTTCGATCGAGAGAGATCTTCCAATAAAGGATGTTCTAAACTCAGTGTTACGCTTGAGACATGAGCGGAAGACCCCAGTTCCTTTAATGTATATTTGTTATAGACATTTACCAAATAATCCAAACGGATCTCTCTTTGTATATTTGCACCTTTATATTTATTAAAAACATAGTTTGCAAAGCCAATACTTGTAGTTAGAACATGAGGTCGATGCTCCTTCAGAATATGATCCAAACTTTGTATCTGATGATCTTTCAGCATTATCGGTGTGCAATAGAAACTTTTAAGTCCCTTCTCCGAAGAATACGCGAGCAGACTTAGATCATCAACATAAACAGATCCTACACCAAGATCTGAGCATGCGTCCACCTGATCTTGAGTCAGGCATTTTACTCTTATCATTTGAGGAGTAATACTTTTTATGCTTGGTCCGGAGATGACCTCAGAAGATCCGATCGAGTATTTCTTTTCCGATCGATGATGTTTTATTGCTCTTTTTTTCGATAACAGAGCTAATCCATGTCGCCGAAGACTGTTTAGGGTCGATCTCTTCAGAAAGACCGAATCGTCCAGGATGATATCGATCCGATCGAATCTATAGGGAGTATCTTCCGTCTTTATGATCTGAGAGATCACATCCTCTTTTGTCAGCGACCGATTCTGAGCTTCTGAAGTTTGCTCGACAAATTCCTGATATCGGATGATATGGTCTTGGGCATCACGGATCTCGATGATAGGGTATTCATTCAACGCAATGATCACCTTTGAAGATACTCTTATTTTGACCGATTCTTTTTTTAAACTCTCGTTGGCTCGATCGATCAATTTTTTGTCATTCGTTTTTCGAACGATCTGCCCAACCTGAGCATTTCCGATATGATCCAAGGTAACTGTCTTGCCTTTTGGAGCATGCTCCACTACCGTTTTATTCAAAATGATCCGTCCGACATGCTCTCCTAAATTTAGACCGTCTCCCTTATTCAAATCTTCTTCTAAATAGATATCAACCTTTTTTCTTCGACGATCCACCCTTGTTATCTTACCCAGTTTCACTCCGATATTATGTGGAGAATCGGTATTGACGATGCTTCCGGCATCTGCATTGAGGATCAGTCCCTTCGTAAATCGTCGATTAAAAACACTTGCCATCTCGACTTCAAGTCGATCCAGGTCTATCACCGTTCCTGTCGTCAAGGCATCGATCGCTTTGCGATAGCTCGATACCACGGTTGCAACATATTCCGGTCTTTTCATTCGACCTTCTATTTTTAAAGAATGAGTACCGTTATCTATGATCTTCTTAAGGTCTTTTATCGTACACAGATCCTTCGTACTAAGAAAGTAGTCCATCGAGATCTTATTATTGCCCTCGTATAGATGATATCTTCTTCGGCAGGGTTGAGCACAGGAGCCCTGATTGCCGGAGCGTCCGCCATTTGCAAAACTGAAAAGACATTTTCCGCTATAAGAAACACAAAGTGCACCGTGAACGAAGCTCTCGATTTCAAGTCCGGTATTTTCTTGGATGTACCGGATCTCTTCGATCGTATTTTCTCTCGAAAGCACGAGCCGATCAAAACCGAGCTCAGCGTAATACCGGGCATCTTCTAAATTTGCGATACTCATCTGAGTAGAAGCGTGGATCTCCAAGTCCGGAAATATTTCGCGAACTTTTGATGCAAGACCGATATCTTGAAGGATGACAGCATCCACATCATTGTGATACAAGAAAGAGATGAAATCAAGGCACTCTTGAAGATCCTCGTCCCTGATCAATGTGTTCACCGTAACATAGATCTTAACATCACGAATATGAGCATATTCGATCGCCTGTTTGATCTCTTCGTCAGAAAAATTTCCTGCAAAAGCTCTCGCTCCGAAGCGAGCACCGCCAAGATAGACAGCATCTGCGCCATTTTGTATTGCTGCGACAAGGGCATCAAAATTTCCGGCCGGAGCAAGCAGCTCTACCGCACTATTCATTTTGATCCTTTCGGCTCTCGTCATTTAATGATAATTGTAATTGAAGTTCATACATATCATTTTGAAATCGGTTGATAAGGTCATGAAGCTTTTCATTCTCGATCGCCTTATTTTCGATCTCTTTCTGAAGAGTATAGATCTCATGATTTTTTTCGATGATTATATTGTCCATTTGCTGGATCCTTTCAAACAATTTGTTGATACTTTCATTTTGTTCATCGATCAACAAGGAGCTTCTTTCGTCATGCTCCACACTCGTATGGTGACCTTCAGAAAGTTTTTCCATGAGTTCACTATTCTTGGCTTTTTCTTTGAAATATTGATCGGCAATATTTATAGATGCCAACACGACAGGCGTCACATTGTTTATCTTAGGGGCCTTTGCTGTAGCAAGCATGATCTGTTCATCAACATGTGATGCAAGGCTCAGCACATAATCTTTTTCTTCTTGACCCGTTATGGTATAATCCTGATTTGCAATTTTTACTGTTACTGCGATCTTGTTCACTCGATCCCTCCATTCTTACTCATTATCTCATAATACACGATATTATTCAATATCCGTCTATTCCCTGTCGCTCTTATTTATACGGTTCCGTCAATTGAGAGATCAATTTTTTGTTAAACTCGATCGCTGCATTGTATCCCATAAACTTTTGACGCTGATTTCTGGCTGCGATCTCAAGGATCACCGCAATATTACGCCCGGGTTTTACCGGAACGGTGATCTGAGGCAGCTGTACCCCTAATATTTCAACAAATGCCTCATCCATCCCTAGGCGGTCATAATATTTGTTATCATCCCAACATTCAAGCGTAGCGATAAGATCAATGGTTTTGGTCGGCTTGACCGCTCCGACTCCATACAAACTTTTGATATCAAGAAGTCCGATCCCTCTTATTTCCATCATATATTGAGTGATCTTTGGAGATCGACCCACTAATCGGTCATCATCTAATCTTTTTATCTCAACAGCATCATCCGAAACTAATCGGTGCCCCCTTTTTATAAGTTCAAGCGCCGCTTCGCTTTTTCCTATTCCACTGCTTCCCTTTATAAGAATGCCCAGTCCGTCCACATCGACCAATACCCCATGAGTTACTTCCATGGGAGCTGTTTTATTCCCAATATATGACGACACTTTGGATATGAATTTTGTAGTAGGAAGATCGCTCAGCACAAGAAATTTATCATGTTTTTTTGCAAGAGCGATGATATCTTCAAACATTCTATGACCTCTTGTTATACATAAAAGAGGAAAATCATGTGAAAAAAACAGATCTAATTTTTGAAGCAATTCATTTGTCGGCAAGGATCTCAAATAAGAATATTCCGCATTCCCGATCACTTGGATCCGCTCTACCGGAAAATGTTCATAATATCCGATCAACTGCATTCCGGGACGGTTGATGTCAGAAGTCTCAACATACTTGTCTTCCAAAGCGATATTTATACAATTCAGATCCATCTCTTGGATCATTTCAAGCATCGATACTTTTCTTCCCACTTTAGTTCTCCTCTTTTGTTCCTTTCTTTTGAAAATGATCAAATACTGCTGCTGCCGAACGCTTGTCCATACCATCCAGATCGGAAAGTTCTTCTTGTGTAGCATTTTTGATCCCTTCTATCCCTCCGAATCTTTTAAGAAGCAATAATTTTCTTTTCTCTCCGATACCCTTGATACTATCCAGCTCAGATCGGATCATATTTTTTTCTCTGGATCTACGGTGATAATTTATAGCAAATCGATGGACTTCATTTTGTATTTCAGATAAAAAGCGAAAGAGCCTGGTATTTTTCCCGATCTCATATAATTGATCCTCATCTGCAAGACCTTCTGTTTGATGCTTTTCATTTTTATACATTCCAAATACAGGAACATCGATATCGTTTTTCTTCAAAACTTGTTTGATCGTAGATACATGCCCTTTCCCCCCATCCAAAAGAATAATATCCGGCAGATCTCCATACTTTAATCTTCGCTCGATCACTTCAGCTGTCGATGAATAATCATCCGGCTTTTCTCTTGATGAAACACGGTACTTTCGATAATCAGATGGAGATCTTTTCCCATCCTTGTAAACGATCTTCACTCCTACCGGATCCGATCCGCTGATATTGGATATATCGTAGGACTCGATCGTAGATATTGAAGAGATCCCTGTCAAATATTCAAGCTCTGAGATCGCTGTTTTGATCTGATTTTCTTTACGATCGTTTTTTAGATCAAGAAAATGCAGCTGTTCTTCTGAATTCTTTTTTGCAAGTTCAAGTATTTCTCTCTTTTTGCCGATCTTTGCCCGAATGAATTGGACCTTTTTTTTGTTCTCGGAGCTGATGATCTCCGTTAACGCGTCATAATTCAGATCCATGTCCTCGAGATAGACTTCCTTTGGAATATCTGCATTATCTGTGTAGTATTGCATCAAAAAAGAAGTGAAAATATCTGAGATCTCCCCGACTTGGATGTCAAAATCATAGTATTCCCTACCGACCATATTTCCATCCTCATAGATCATGATCGTAAAAACGATTTTAGAAGAGTTGAACGCATTGGCAATGTAATGTTGCCTATTACTATATTTTTTGATGGAGATACTCTGTCTCTCCTTCATGGACTGAAGATTGGATAATCTGTCTCGATATTCCGCGGCATCTTCAAAACGCAGATCTTTGGAAGCTTCCAACATTTTTTCTTGATAAATTTTCCGGACTTGTTCATGATTCCCTTTGAGAAATTCGATCGCAGACTGTACCGATCGTTGATAAGATTCTCGAGATATTTTGTTTGCGCAAGGAGCGGAACAGATCCCGATATGGTAGTTTAAGCAAGGTCTTTCCTTGTTTTCGATCGATCTTTCGATATTCCTGCTACAATCACGTATTTTGAAAAACTCATTGATGTCCCTTAAGTAGCGATTCATCGAAAGTACATCGGTATAGGGACCGAAAAACAAACCGTCTTTATCTAATTTATTTCGAGTTTTCAGTATCCTCGGGAAAAGGTCATTTGTAACTTTTATATACGGAAAGGATTTATCGTCGCGCAAAAGAATGTTATAAAACGGCTTGTTTTTTTTAATGAGATTATTTTCCAGCATCAAAGCTTCCATCTCATTGTTTGTAACGATAAATTCGATATCATCGATATTGCTCACCATAGCAAGAACTTTGACATCTTTTATGCTGCTTCCGAAATATTGTCGGACTCTCTTTTTCAAGGATATCGCCTTCCCTACATAGATGATCTCTCCCGAAAGATCTTTCATCAGATATACTCCGGGTTTATCAGGGATTTTTTTCAAGACATTTTTAATATAATCATTACAGTTCATAAGATCTCCATTTCTAA
>JAUMYO010000022.1 GCA_030528605.1 Peptostreptococcaceae bacterium
TCCCTTCAAGAGAAGAGCTTATCGCGAAACTTCTTGGAAGTCTTAAAGCACCGGTTTCCAACTTCGTATATCTATTGGATGCTCTTGCTAAGAAAAAAGCAGAGACGGAAGCATAAGCGTTAAAAATGATTTTAGAATAAAAATAAAAATTTGGAGGTAAATGAAATGACGATAGAGCAAATCTTAGAAGCTATTGAGAACATGAAGGTACTGGAGCTTAATGAGCTTGTAAAAGCTGCTGAAGAAAAATTCGGCGTATCGGCATCTGCACCGGTAGTGGTAGCAGGAGCGGCTGGTGGCGGAGAATCTGCTGCTGAAGAAAAAACGGAGTTTGATGTAGTCCTTACAGATGCAGGAGCATCCAAAGTAGGCGTTATCAAAGTCGTTAGAGGGATCACGGGACTTGGTCTTAAAGAAGCGAAAGACCTTGTTGACGGAGCACCTAAGACAGTTAAAGAAGGCGTATCCGCTGACGAAGCGAAGAAGATCGTTGAAGAACTTGAAGCAGCAGGAGCAAAAGCTGAACTTAAGTAATTTTGGATCTGTAAAAGAGACCGAGGATCGATGGAGACCTCGGTTTTTTTGTGCGCTAAAACTATTTTCCCAAAAGTATGGTTATACTGAAACCTGATAGACAGAATAGAAAAATCTTCTCGCCTTTTTGATATGATCAGTCGATTACTCTAACAGATATTTAGGAATATCACTCATAGAAGCTTGAACCGATCCGATATGTTCAAATAGCTTGTAGTATTACGTCACATCATAAGATCCTGTCGATAAATGACACATTCCATACTGATACCCGTTTGATCTCATATCATCGATCCGATCCCCTATGAGTTGATATCCTTTAGAGCTATCACTTATCAATATTTTTATTTATATCTTGTAAGAATGGTGCATCTACCACTGCATCGTTCCATCAGAACGGGAATATGCTTATATGCTTATTTTATTTGGATAATAGTATGGATGCTGAGGTCATCTATCGATCGTATCCAATAAGAAATGAAAACATGGCGATGCTTTATCGGCTCTTAGTATCATCCCATGATCACCGGATCATACCAGGACACTTCTTATACGGATATCATTCTGCGATGGATGGGCTCCTATCTGTCTTGCGATCACGAAAACGCCTTGGATCTTTTGAAGAGCACCGATCGTTCAGTCCATAGCCTCAAGCGGTAGCAGCATCGGTCTTCAGATTCTTCGTCCCTATATCACGAATTTTTTTGGATCGGAACATACGATCGTCTGTGATATGGGCAAGAGATCGGAGCCCATACCCTTCTCAAAGATCTGATCTTATCGGTTTTTGAGGAAGAGATCGAGATAAATTATTTTTTAAGATGCTTTAAGAAAAAATAGGGGGTGACGATAAGTTCTATAGGAGTTAGAATTTGGAGGATGAAATGAGAAAACAGGTTTTTGGTGAAAAAATTAAAGTAAGAACGATTCAAAGTGAGATCCTGTGGAAGATACTTCCATTTATCGCGATCTCTCTAATGCTGTTATCTACTTTCGGATACTTTTCGGCACGCCGGATCATTAAGCATGATATCCGTAAAGAGAGGGAACAAAGTTTGTCCGCGGCGGTAGAGATCATCACCGCATCTCTTGCGGGAAACAGGAAAGTTGCAGAAGGTTTGGCAACAGCAGTCCAATCATCCAAGGAAGTTCTCGGACCGGAAAACTATCAGAAGCTTCTTCCGGCTTTGGTAGGGACGAATGCGGAGACTTTTGGAGCCGGGATCTGGTTTGAGCCGTTTGCATACAATAAAGATCAAAAATATTATTCGCCTTATACCATGCGGGAGAATGGCAGTATCACTTTTGTTGATAACTATTCGCTTGGCGAGGGTGTCTATTATACGGATCAGGATTGGTATAAAAATGTTATGGATACCGACAAGACCGTTTGGAGCGCACCTTATTATGATGACTTTGCAAAGATCTCGATGGTAACAGCCTCAACTCCTTATTTTGACGACAACAAAAAGTTTATGGGAGTGGCAACAGCTGATATCGACCTGAGCAAAATGCAGGAGATGATCATCGGGCTTGAAAAGAATGATCGCGAAAAAGCTTTTTTGATCGATCAGGATGGCGTTTATATTGCGGATGCGGACTCCGAAAAATTATTAAAAGTAAATATAACCGAAGATCCGAATGCTTCTTTGGCGAAGCTGGGTCAGGAGATCCTTGCTCAAAAAGCAAAACTTTCGGATAAAAAAGTTGAAACGGGAAGCTTCAAGCTGGAGGGAGAGAGGTATCAGGTCTGGTACACACAAGTCCCGGAGTCCGGATGGATCGTGGCGATAGGGAGCGCGGAATCGCTGTTGTATCAGAGTGCCAATATACTTGCTTGGGTATTGATCCTCCTATGTGTCGTGATCATAGCGGTCGTCAGCGTGTTGATCGTGATCACGGTACGCAAAAAGATCGTGGATCCGATCCACAGTCTGACCGAAGTGATGGACAAGATCTCGGTAGGAGATTTTTCTGTAGAAGTGGACCATGATATTCAAAACGAGATCGGCGAGGCGATAAGAAAAAGTTCACAAAGCCTGCATGCTTATACGCGATACATTGAAGAAACATCGGATATCCTGTCAAAGATCTCTAATGGAGATCTGGATTACGATCTGAAGTTGAATTATGTGGGCGAGTTCGGAAAATTGAGATCTGCGCTTGAGAATATCAAAATTTCCATGACGCAAACGATGATGGCGATCGGGATCTCCGCGGGACAGGTAGATAATGGTGCATCACAAGTATCCGCCGGAGCACACGCACTTGCTTCCAGCGCGACTCAACAAGCGGCAACGGTCGAAGAACTCAATGCTTCCATCGGGCAGATCTCTGAAAAAGCATCGGACAATCTGAGCTATGTGAAAGCGGCGAATGAATATTCCGGTGAAGCGGCAAAAGGGATCAAGATCGGAAACGAACATATGGAGGCGTTGGTCCAAGAGATGGATCGCATCAGAATGTCTTCGGATGAGATCTCCAATATCACCAAAACGATCGAGGATATCGCGTTCCAAACCAATATCTTGGCACTGAATGCTGCGATCGAAGCGGCACGCGCGGGAGTTGCCGGAAAAGGATTTGCAGTCGTAGCGGATGAGGTCCGCAATCTGGCGGCAAAATCGGCAGAAGCGGCTAAAAATACTGCCAGATTGATCGATCATTCCGGCAAGACCGTTGCTGAAGGGATGATCATTGCCGAACAGGCGGCTGAGATCCTGAAAGAGGTACAGAAAAAATACATTTTGGCAAGCGAAAGCATGGTCAAGATCGAAGAAGCATCCGAACAGCAAAATCATTCGATCGACCAGATCAAGCACGGGCTGAATCAAATATCATCCGTAGTACAAGCGAATGCGGCAACCGCACAGGAAAACTCTGCAACGAGCGAGGAAATGTCTGCTCAAGCTACGATGCTTCGTCAAGAGATCTCCAGATTCAAACTTGCCGCAAGAGAAGAGGACCCGGTAAAAAGGAGCCTAAATACAGGATATGATCTCCGAAATGCGGAAGATCGCGATGGGAATGATAAATATTGATGCTAAGCTCCATTCAAAAGACCCCGGCATTTTTTGATCGATATCGGAAGGAGAAAGATCTTGAAAAAACTTTTGGCATTTACCTTGTTGGTAGCACTATTCACATTATCCGTATATCAAAGTTTGAGATCCCAAGCGGAAGATCCTGATGTTACATTGACGAAGGTCGAAGTGAACGGAGCGTCCCGTACCAAAGAAACGGATGAGATCAAATTGGTATTCGACAAAGATCCGGGGATATTGAGATCCGGTCGAGTCGTTGTCCAACGGACTGAGATCGAAAGCATCGAAGCGGTGGAAGGAGAAAGCAATGTCCGGATCCTGAAGCTTCGAGATCAGAAATTTTACGATGAAGAAACGATCTTTGTCATATTTTTGGACCATGTCGGCTACAAAAATATAAATCCTAAAAAGGTTCCTGTAACCGTATATCAGGTCGATAGTCATGTGGTTATGCAGAAGGCGGAGCTGCGAAGAGATCCCGATGACGAGACCAAAGGTGAGCTGCGTATCAGCTTTGATCCGGATCCGGGCTTGGTCGATGATCATATGTACCTTTTTAATATGGGGAGCCGTTTCAAACAGATCCGTACCCTCGACAAGAAGATCAAGGTTTTTTTCTGCTACGATCTCCCCAAAAAAGAAGAAGCGATCCATCAAATGCGCGTGGAGATCGATCGCGATCCCGATCGTAAACGGATCACGACAAAACAGGTGGATGTCGTGGAAGTCGATCAGCGGCCTGCAAAAAATCTCGGAGCCTGGACGGATGATCATGATAATGTCATCATAGATATTCCGCAGTCCGAGAGCTCTACGATAGGAGCGACGATCGATGAGGATAAGGGGCAAGAGGACGTAGAAAGAGGAGAGGGCTCGGAAGATACGGACTCGGAGGGACCAAGCGTGAAGACCGCGGCATCATCGGATGAGAAAGAGGTCGAAGTAGCTACAAGTGATGTTGGAACACCTGCGATACCGGAGAAAGAAAAGGTCGAGGACGAAGAAGAAAAACAAAAACAAAAAGAACCGGAGAAGATCCCGGGCATAGAAAGAAGACCTCAAGCGGAAACGATAGAAAACAAAGACATCGATAGGCGAAACTTTTCAGACGCTCCGGATCCGAAGACAAGATCGGTCGCTTCATCGAATGATGTGGAGCGAAAGACTCTTGGAGCGATGCAGGTCGGCAAAAAAGTTTATACGATCATCTCAAATGGAAAAAATCTCAAGCGACAGATGGACGAAGCGGCGGTCATGGTGCAGGGGAAGCCTATGTTACCGATCCGAGAGATCGCCGGGATATGTGAGGCGAAGATCCGATACGATCATCGCAGCAGATCGGTCCGGCTGGATCTTGGAGGTCGGGCGGTCGAGCTCGCTACTTCGGGGCGTTTGAAAAAGGCGGATCGGGAGCAGGTCTTGGCAGAAGACGGCATCATCATAAAGAACGGTAGGATGTTTGTGTCGGTCGATGATATCCGGCGCGTGCTCCAAGAGCTTCAGAGCAAAGTATCTGTTCGATGGGACGATAAGACCCGGATCGTGATCATAGAAGAAAAAACAGGTAGATCCGGTCGGTCTTGGAAAAGTTGATCCCGGGCGTCAAGATGGTGTTTCTTTCCGGATGGAAGGGATAGCGATCATAATATTTCCGCAGATAGCAAAATAAATAAAAGATCCTATGACATCAAGGGACTTAAGATCAAACTTTGGGATCCGATGAATGTCGGACCGATCACCTTGGGTTTAGCGAATGATATGTACCCCCTTTGCCGGACAAGATCCGGAAAGGGGGTTTTTACATGTGATCGTGATTTTAATACTATTATCCGCTAAAATAAGCATATTCCCGTTCTGATGGAACGATGCGGCGGTGGTTGCGCCATTCCTTACAAGATATAAAAAAAATAAAAATAGTTATAAGTGATAGTTCTAAAGGATATCAGTATAAGTTAAAAGCTGTGGAGAGGTATCGGTCAAGTCGGCGGATCGATATCTTTCCACAGATCCTTGGAAATAACATCCATAGGGATCGGATCGATATTATGAGACCGAGTGAGTCTGAGGATCATACGATTATCCGATCGAATGACCATACAGATACGGTTCCGATGAAGCGATGCAGCGGCGGAGTCACCGTTCTCTACAAGCCATAAAAGATCGTTGTGAAATGTCGCTCCTAAAGGGATACGCACTATAAGTCTGAGAAGTGTTTGTTTTTATGATCCGTGTCATCAGAGCATCAGCTCGACAAAAACGGTATTGCTGATCTCTCTTCCTTCCTGAGTGAGAAAGATCCGATCTCCTTCGCTTTGAAGCAGTTTTTTAGCCAGCAGATCTTTTATGGAGCGATCGATCCGATCTTGAGCGGATTTTTGTTTTTCGGCAGGAAGCTCTTTGATCGCTTCGGCGATCTGTTCCTTCGATATCCCGACATTTCTGCGAAGTCCCAAGAAAAACAATTCATTCAGTCGATCTTTAGGAGAAAGTTCTTCGATCGTGTCTTGATCGATCGGAGCTCTCCATGATATCTCCGAGAGGGTCACAGCGTTTTCCGGGGATCCCTCCGGAGCTGTTATCGCTTTTGCTGCCGGATGAGTATCGGTTCGATCGGATCTGAGGCATCGGATATATCTTTCGATATCACAAGTGTTGGCATAGCGATAACGACCTTCTTTTGAGTGTGCCGATATACCGGCTCCGATATAATCCTTGCCTGTCCAATAAGAGCTGTTATGGATCGCCTCCGATCCGTCTTGCGCATAGTTTGAGATCTCGTATTGGTGAAAGCCGTGCTTTGCTAGCTCTTCGGTAATAAAACGCTGTTGTAAGACATAGTTTTCATCACTTCCGACGGAGATCTTGCCTTCCTTGAGCCATTGCATCATTGGAGTGCCCGGCTCGATGATCAGGGAATAACAAGAGATATGCCGAGGCTTTAGAGAGACAAACGCATCGATGGAGTTTTGTAAGCTTTGCAAGTTTTGTCCGGGCAGATCGAAAATAAGATCAAGACTTATATTTTGGATATCATACGATCGTAGAAGTGCTACCGCTTTTTTTACTTGATCGAAATCATGGATCCGATCCAGAAATCGGAGTTCATCCTCGTTTGCAGATTGAACGCCCATACTGACCCGCCGGATCTTATATTTTTTCATCAATACAACAAGTTTTTCATCAACAGACTCCGGATTGCATTCCATCGTGAATTCTTCCAAATGATCCAAATTGATACAGGATAATGTTTGGAGGAGTCTTTCGATATTGTATCGCGAAAGAGCGGAAGGCGTGCCGCCGCCAATGTAGATCGTTTTGAAGCGGTCGGGAGAGATCTGTAAAAAGATCCGATCGAGTTCAAGGATCAAGGAACTGATATAATCGTCCTGTGTTTTGGCAGGGTATGACCCGGATACAAAATCACAATAGGAACATTTTTGTTTACAAAATGGGATGTGGATATATAGGTGCATGATATACTCTTTTCTTTTTGGGTCTATTATATCATGCGCAGAGCTTCGTTCCAACGATCTGTGAGCCGAAAACAGTCCTTTGCCATAAGATCGAATGAAGATCCTCCGAGCAGAGGCTTTTTTGTTGATGATGAAGAAAGCGGATCGGCGATCGATGGGCGATGGATGCCTCCGCAACGAAAAGATCCGATCGCAGACCGATCGATAGGCGATAAAATATTTTTTGTTAAGAAAATAGATCTTTCGGACCCGAAAAGAAAAGAAGATCGGGGTCGCCAACAAGGGGAAAATGGTGTTAGAGGATGCTAACCTTTTTCTGATATTATAATACTTTCAGGCGTTTGAAAAAGTAAATATTTCGTGCCGGAATATTTACGGGAGAGTATAAAAATGATAAGATATAAGATAAGGTATGTTATCGATTTGTTTATGAAAAGGAGAATGATATCGTGCAATGTAATTGTAAACAGAATTCAAAAAGCAATATCGATCTGAGCTTGATCACCGACGTGGTCGAAAGGTATAAGGACGTTGAAGGCAGTCTGATAACGATCCTACAAGGAGTGCAAGCGGTATATAACTATGTGCCGGGGGAAGCGATCGAATATATTTCGGAACAGACAGGGATCAAACCGGCTAAGATCTATGGCGTACTGACTTTCTATACGCAGTTCCGTATGAAGCCTGTGGGCAAGTATCTGATCATGCTTTGCCAAGGAACGGCTTGTCATGTAAACGGTTCGGAGGCGATCGAAGAAGCGATCGTTGAGGAGCTGGGGATCGAAGAAGGAGAAACGACGAAGGACGGATTGTTCACTTTGATCAATGTAGCTTGTTTGGGTTGCTGCAGTCTTTCGCCCGTGATGATGGTCAATGACGAGACCTATGGAAAACTTACTTCCCAAAGCGTGAAGAAGATCCTGGGAGAGATCAGACAAAGAGATCAGGAGGTTGCAATATGAGAATTCTAGTTGGCGAAGGCAGTTGCGGTCTGGCTGCCGGTGCAGGAAAAGTCTTTAGTTTCCTCGAAAAAGAGATCACCGATGGCGATCTGGCGGTACAGCTGGATGTGACAGGTTGTATCGGGAACTGTTACCTGGAGCCGATCGTCGATGTGATCGAAGATAATGGTGAAAAGACTACATATGTAAAAGTGGACGAGAAGATCGCAGCGAAGATCTTGGAAGATCATATAAAGAATGATTCAAAAGTTGCAGAACACATGATCCCGAGTGAAGATGTCGAAGCGCAAAACAAACAGATCAAGGTCGCGCTTAAAAACTGCGGGATCATCGATCCGGAGAATATCGACGAATATATCGCCGTACGCGGTTATGAAGCGGCGAAAGATTGTTATTTGAACAAAACGCCGAAACAAGTCATCGACGAGATCAAGATATCCGGTCTTCGCGGAAGAGGGGGCGCAGGATTCCCGACTTGGTTCAAATGGAATGCGGCTCTCGCTTCGCAGGATAAGCCGAAGTATTTTGTATGCAATGCGGACGAAGGAGATCCGGGTGCATTTATGGACCGGGCGGTCATCGAAGGCGATCCGCACGGACTGATCGAAGGGATGATGATCGGAGCATTTGCGATCGGTGCGGAAGAAGGCGTGGTCTATGTTCGTGCCGAGTATCCGCTTGCGATCAAGAGACTTTCCCTTGCGATCGAACAGGCAAAGGAAAAAGGATTTTTGGGCGAAGACATCTTTGGTATAAAAGGCGCAAAATTTAATTTAAGGATAAAAGCCGGAGCCGGAGCTTTCGTCTGCGGTGAGGAAACTGCTTTGATCGCATCGCTTGAAGGGGAAAGAGGGATGCCGAGATTAAAGCCTCCTTTCCCTGCTCAAAAAGGATACTGGGATAAACCTACGAATATCAACAATGTTGAGACCTTGGCAAATGTACCGTGGATCATTCGCGAAGGCGGAGCAAAGTTTTCATCTATGGGGACGGAAAAAAGTCCGGGGACAAAAGTATTTGCTTTGACCGGAAAGATCGCAAAAGGCGGCTTGGTCGAGGTACCGATGGGAATGAAGATCTCTGAGATCATCTATGATATCGGAGGCGGGATAAAGAATAATAAAGAGTTTAAGGCGGTCCAGCTTGGCGGTCCATCCGGAGGATGTATCCCGAAAGAGATCATCGATACGACGGTAGATTATGAAAGTATTGCAAAAACAGGAGCTATCGTCGGTTCGGGCGGAATGGTCGTAATGGATGAAACGACCTGCATGGTCGATATGGCAAGATTTTTCCTTGACTTTACACGAAAAGAATCCTGTGGAAAATGTATCCATTGTCGGATCGGAACGACCAGAATGCTTGAGATCCTTGAAAGGATCTGTGCGGGAGAAGGTCGGGACGGCGATATCGAGCTGCTTGTAGAGCTTGGGGAAAATATTAAAGACGGTTCGCTTTGCGGACTTGGTCAGACTGCTCCAAATCCGGTGCTAAGTACGATCCGATACTTCAGAAATGAGTACGAAGATCATATCTATAATAAAAAATGTACGGCACATTCATGTAAAGCTTTGATCACATTCTCAGTAAAAGAGGACAAATGTGTCGGATGTACGGCTTGTGCGAGAAATTGTCCGGTCAAAGCGATCTTTGGAGCACCGAAGCAGGTCCATCATATCGATCAGTCGATCTGCATCAAATGTGGAAAATGCTTGGATAGTTGTCGATTCGATTCGATCATAAAAGATTAGGAGGCGCCGATGTCATTGATCAGATTAAATATCGATGGAGTCGAGGTCGTCGGAAGAAAAGGGCAGACGATCCTTGAGATAGCAAGAGAAAATAATATAGAGATCCCGACTCTTTGTCATGATGAACGAGTCAAACAATACGGTTCCTGCGGACTTTGTGTCGTTGAGGGAGTAGGGATGCCGAAGCTGATGAGATCATGTTCGACCGAAGCGATGAACGATATGATCTTGAAAACAGAGTCAAAACGAGTGGTGGAAGCAAGAACGATCGCGCTGGAGATGCTGATGTCCGACCACACCGGAGATTGCCAGGGACCTTGCGTTCTTGCTTGTCCGGGAAACACCGATTGTCAAGCTTATGTGGGACTCATCGCGAATGGTCAATATGAGCTTGCAAATAAGGTCATCAAAGACAAACTTCCGCTACCGGCAAGTATCGGGCGAGTATGTCCGCATCCATGCGAGACGAAATGTCGCCGAGGGCTGATCGAAGAACCGATCCAGATCGCGAGTCTGAAGTATTTTGCCGGCGACAAAGATCTGGCGCTTGAAACTCCTTATCTTCCGGAAATGAAGGCAAAGACCGGGAAGAAAGTCAATATCATCGGAGGAGGTCCGGGCGGACTGACTGCCGCATACTTCCTGCTCGTTAACGGGCATGATGTAACGATCTACGACCAGATGCCTAAGCTGGGCGGAATGCTTCGATACGGGATCCCTCAATATCGTCTTCCGAAATCGATCCTTCAAAAAGAGATCGACATCATCGGGATGATGGGCGCAAAATTTGTACCAAATACCAAGATCGGTCGGGATGTCAGCTTTGAACATATCCGAAACTCTGCCGATGCGACGCTGGTCGCGATCGGGGCGTGGAGCTCGACAAAGCTTGGGGTAAAAGGCGAAGACAACGAAGGCGTACTGGGTGGGATCGAATTTCTTGAAAACTATGTGACCAACAGACCTTTTAGAGCAGGAGAACGCGTTGCAGTCGTCGGCGGCGGAAATACGGCGATGGACGCATGCCGAACTTCTGTGCGATTGGGTGCTAAAGAAGTATATAATATCTATCGAAGAACAAAGGATCAGATGCCTGCGGAACAGATCGAGATCGAAGAAGCGGAAGAAGAAGGCGTGATCTTCAAAGAACTGGTCAATCCGATCGAGATCAAGAAAACCGACAAAGGATTGGAAATGATACTACAGGTGATGGAGCTTGGCGAGCCGGATGCAAGCGGTAGACGATCTCCGGTACCGGTAGAAGGAAAAACTGAAACTTTGGTCGTGGACTGTGTGATCTCTGCGATCGGACAGATCCTTGACCCGAAAGGATTTGAAGAGCTCGAGCTGACCAAGCGAGGAACGATCGCGGCAGACGAAAATACCTATGCGACCAATATCGAGGGCGTCTTTGCGATCGGTGATGCGACCAACAAAGGTGCGGATATCGCGATCGCGGCGATCGGCGAGGCGAAGCGTGCGGTCGAAGTGATCGGCAGCTATCTCGACGGAGCGATGGTTCCATATCGACCGCCGTTCTATTCGATCATCGAGGGGATGACGGCGGACGATTTTGAAGACAGAGAGCGAAGCTACCGGGTAAAAAGAGAGCATATCAATGCGGAGATCCGTAAGAATAATTTTGAAGAAGTCGTGATCAATTTCAATGACGAAGATGCGAGAAAAGAAGCTTCCCGTTGTTTGGAATGTGGATGTATGGACCTCTATGAATGTCGTCTGCTCAAGTATTCAAATGAGTATCATATCCGACCGGAGCGATGGGCGGGACAAAAACATCATCGAAACATCGATGACGGACATCCTCTTATCGACAGAAACTCCGATAAATGTATCCTTTGCGGACTCTGTGTGCGTACTTGTGAGGAAGTGATGGGGATATCTGCTCTGGGATTGGTCCATCGTGGATTTGAGACGATCGTCAAACCGGAGATGGGATCACCGCTTCAGAATACGGGATGTATCGCCTGCGGACAATGTATCTCCGTATGTCCTACCGGGGCACTTCAAGAAAAAGCGGCGATGCGAAAACAGGTGCAACTTGTACCGACAGTTACCAAAACGATCTGTTCAAGCTGTAGTGTCGGCTGTAATCTGAATGTGAATACCAACTCCGATCTCATTATAAGAATAGAAGGAGATAAGAACAGCAAGGTCGACAACGGAAATCTTTGTGTAAACGGAAAATTCAGCTTTGATGCGTTCCATAATCTGAACAGGATCAAAAAACCATTGCTCAAACGAGGAGAAAAACTAGAAGAAGCAACGATGGAGAGTGCTTTTGTCGAAACGGCAAAAGGATTGCAGAGCATCGTGAATCTATATGGATCGGACGCTGTAGCGTTTTTGGTTTCCGATCGCTACACCAACGAAGATGCGTATGCGATCAAGACCTTGGCGAACAAGATCTTCGGAACAGAAAATGTATACAGCCTCAACTCGGCTCCGTCCGCTTTGAAGGAGATCGCAGGCATTGACGCATCGACCGCTTCGTTTGATGAGATGCTCAGTTCCGAACTGATCCTCGTGCTCGGCTCCGATCTGATGATGAACAATACCATCATCGGGATCAAGGTAAGAGAGGCGGTCAAGCATGGTTCAAAGCTCGTTGTGATCAATGATAAGGAAACGATCCTCGATGAGATCGCAGAACTCTCGGTCATTGAAGAAACGACCGATACTTTGCTTCAGATACAAGCACTTGTTGCAGAGCATGTAGGTAAAAAGATCGATATGCCGGATGTAGAGATCTCTGAGATCGCCAAAGAGATCGCGGAGATGTATCTGTCCGCGAAAACGCCGATGATCGTCTATAATCAAAACGAAGCTTCTTTAGAAACTGCTCGTATTGCAGGAAATATTGCAGCGATGACAAATAACATCGGCAAAGCGAGAGCCGGCGTGATCCAGCTTAAGCAAAACGCGAACAGCCAGGGCTTGGTCGATCTCGGTATCAAGACCGATAAGGCGGAGTTTATGGAGAAATTGGAGTCCGGTCGTATCCGTGCTTTAGCATCATTTGGTGAAGATGTTGCGCTGGATCTTTCAAAACTTGATCTTGTTGTGGTACAGGACGCTCAAATGTCCGAGATGGCTAAAAAAGCTAATGTGGTCCTTCCGGGAGCAAGCTTTGCCGAGACAGAAGGCAGCTTTACAAGTTCGGAAAGACGGATCCAAAAAACAGTCAAGACCTTTAAAAACTCTACCGTTATGGAGAACTGGGCGGTGGCAATGGAGATCGCTCGCGTTTTAGAACCGAATTTCGGTTTTAACAGCGTTCGGGAGATCCAAGAAACGATATCAAGAACCGTAAAAGGTTATCGCGGTATCGCAACGATGGATACGCACAAAGTTTGGGAATATGAAGTAAATGAGTTTACTTTTGTTCCGACGACTAGGGCAAAATTGGTAGATGTTCAAAGCAATACCAGCAATGCGATCAACCACTTTGCTGAATATCTTTCAAAAAATAATGTGCTTTAAAAATAAGACCTAACCTATTGAAGGCTTCTCCATGAGATTGGGGGAGCCTTTGTTGAACAAGAAATATTCTTATACTATCATCCAATAAGATCACCACATAAATGTATTTCTGTTTTGATGGAACAATGCAGCAGTGGGGGACCTATTCCTTCCAAGATATAAAATAATAATGTCACCAAGCGGTAGCTCTAAAGGATATCAGTATTATACTAAAACCCGATAAAAAGCATCGAAATATTTTCTCGCCTTTCTGATACGACCGGCAGATCGACCGAACAAAAAGAGTATCACTCATAGGCGTTCGGATCGATATTATAGCTTCAAATAGGTTTTGGTATCAGGATATAGCAAAAGAAAGTTTTGGCGCAATATAAGGATGAAAAAGAACAGATCCACTGACAGATCGGTCCGGCATATCATCAGGTCATTTGTATAAAAGTCGTGCGAAGGTATTTGAAAAATCTTGGGGCAGTGATACAATGGAACCATAATACCAAGATCTTTTAGGACCGGCATTAAACAATGATCTTTATAGCTTATAGAGAACGCCGGAGCTACCGCTGCATCGTTCCGTCGGAACGGCAGTTATATGGTCATTTTATTGGATAATAGTATAAGCAAGAGAAAGGAAAAGCTATGTTGAATATCGGGATCAAAGGAAGAGAAGAAGTGGTCGCAAGCGAAAATAATTCGGCAAAAACATTAGGCAGCGGCACATTGGATGTGTTTGCTACGCCTGCGATGATCGCTTTGATGGAAAAAACCGCATGGAGAAGTGTGCAGGAGTATTTGCCGCAAGGGGATGGAACGGTAGGGATCTTTCTGGATGTAAAACATCTGGCTGCAACTCCGCTCGGGATGAATGTATATTGCGAGAGCGAGCTGATCGAGATCGATGGGAAAAAACTTACTTTTTTGGTCAAGGCGTTCGATCGATGTGGTTTGATCGGCGAGGGGAAGCATGAGCGTTTCATTGTAAACAATGAAAAGTTTCAGGGCAAGACCGATGCAAAATCCTCGAAATAAATAAGATCGGGTCGGAGCATCCTCTTTTGAGAGGAGATCTATCCGACCGAGGAGGAAAAATGGAAGAGAAAACGAATGTGATGAGGATCTTGCAACAGAAAAAGATCCCTTATCAGATGCACAGCTATGCCGACACGGATGCGATCAGCGGAGAAGAGGTCGCCGAGGTGCTCGGCGAAGATCCGAATAGAGTGTTCAAGACGCTGGTCACTTTGGGAAGATCCGGTAAGCATTATGTATTTTTGGTGCCGGCGCCGGAAAAGCTGGATCTCAAAAAAGCTGCCAAAAGTGTCAAAGAGAGATCGCTTGAAATGCTGAGATCAAAAGAGCTCTTGCCGCTCACGGGCTATGTTCACGGGGGTTGTTCACCGATCGGAATGAAGAGATTTTTTCCAACGGTGATCGACGATACCGCGCTGGATTTTGAAACTATTTTTGTAAGTGCCGGTAAGATCGGTTATCAGATCGAGATCTCGCCGAAGGATCTGGCAAAAGTGATCCCGTATGTGACGGATGATCTGAAAGAATGATAGGGATACTTTCTAAAAGGAATCAGGAGAATGAGGTCGGAAGATCATTATATTGCAAAAAAATCTTTTTAACAAGGAGAAGTTTTTTCGAGATAAACATTTCTGAGTGAATCAAAGCGTGGAAGAGATCTTTTGTGATCATTGCCAAAAGTTATTCTAAACGCAAAGATCGGCTCTAATGGAAAAGGAAGTTTTTATGGAAGAGAATGTAGTCGACAAAAAGATCTGTCCGCTCTGTGGCGGAGAAAATGACTGTCATGCAGAAAAAGAAGGAAGTCACGATGTCTGCTGGTGCGTGACGACGAAAATACCGAAAGGATTGCTGGATAAGATCCCGCAGGAGAAAAGGGGCAAAGCCTGTGTATGCAAACGATGTGTGGAGGATTATCGCTCAGAAGATGAGATCCGATGGGATGCAAGAGCCGATATGTTCAACGAACATCAGCTGAATGATCCATCGCCGATCGAGGATCAGGTACTTGCTTTTTTGGAGGAAGTCGTTTCGTTTGACGGATCGAGAGTTTTGGATCTCGCCGGAGGCAGCGGTCGTTATGCGATCCCTCTTGCCAAACGCGCACGAGAGGTCGTCCTCACGGATATTTCATCAAAGATGTTGGCTCATGCAAAGACCAATGCGACCCGTGAAGGTGTGGATAATATCCTTTTTGAAAAGCTGGATTGGGCGGAAGTCGATATCGCTCAGTCGGGGATGGAGAAGTCTTTTGATCTTGTCTTTGCTTCGATGTGTCCGCCGCTTCGCACGGGAGAAGGACTGGAGAAAATGATAGCTGCGTCCGGGAAGCACTGCTTTATCAATCAATTTATCGTGGACAAGGATTCCGTAGGTATCTTTTTTGATGAGCGATTAGATCATAAAAGAGCTTTCGATCCGCACAACGACAGAGAGAGTGTTTCCCGGTTTTTTAATGAATTGTGGAAAAGAAACTTCGATCCGCAGATCCGCTATGCCTTGTATGATCATGAAAAAAGGATGACTTTTGAAGAAGCACTGGGGATCCTGCAAAGAGATTACGGCGAGATCGCTAAGGGAAAAGGTCTGGAAGTCAAGAACATCCTTCGAGAGTACCAAGAGCTTGAAGGAACCCAAGATATTCCGGTCAGGTGCAAGACGGTATCGGCGATGATCTACTGGGAGATCAAAGAGGAAGCAAAGTCATAGATGGGATCGATATTTTTCAAAACATATGATCTTCGCCAAATATTTTTGTGATCGCTTTTGCTTGGAAAGATCTTTGCAGATCTTGCATGATCTTGTGTGAGGAAACATCACGCAAAGCGTAAGATCCGATTCGGTTTTTGAATAATAAGAAGATCGTCAGAAGGATATTCTTGGAATTTCTTATCCGCAGAAAAGGATCACATTAGAAGGATCGGGAATCGTCTTGAGAGCGATCGGAGAGAAGGCTTTGAAGTAAAAAATGATCCTTATGCAGAAAATTTGATAGAACCGATAAAAAAATCTTGCTTAAACAAAGTGGGTGTGATAAAATACAAAAGATTGGGAGTAGATGGGTGCTGGTGTGCCCGCCAGTCTTCAAAACTGGTTCGAGGGGTTAGTAGCTTCTTGGGTGGGTTCGATTCCCACATATTCCCGCCATTTTTTTGTTCAAGATCGCGTAAGCGGATAAAATAGAGGAGGATCTGATGAAAGTATTAGTTATTAACTGTGGAAGCTCATCACTGAAATATCAGTTGATCAACATGGCGGATGAGTCTGTTCTGGCGATCGGGTTGGTGGAAAGGATCGGGATCGACGGCGTATTGAAACATCAAGTTTCAGGAAAAGAAAAAGTCGTTATCGAGACGGATATGTCGGACCACAAAGTCGCGCTTGAAAAAGTTATGGCAGCACTTATCGATGAAAACCACGGAGCACTTAAGAGTCTGGACGAGATCGCCGCAGTAGGTCATCGGGTAGTACATGCAGGAGAAAAATTTGCATCATCCGTCGTTATTACGGACGAGGTGATCAAAGCACTTGAAGAAACGATCGAGCTTGCACCGCTGCATAACCCGCCGAATCTTATCGGTATCAGAGCTTGTCAGGAGCTTCTTCCGAATGTTCCGATGGTGGGTGTATTCGACACGGCTTTCCATCAAACGATGCCTCCGTCATCTTATATCTATGCGTTGCCGTACGAGTACTATACGGAATTCGGCGTAAGAAAATACGGATTCCACGGAACCAGCCATAAATATGTCAGCCACAAAGCGGCGGAACTGATGAACAAAGATATCAAAGATCTAAAGATCATCACTTGCCATCTTGGCAACGGAGCTTCCGTTGCAGCGGTCGAAAACGGTAAAGTCGTGGACACTTCGATGGGCTTCACACCGCTTGAAGGACTGATCATGGGAACGAGATGCGGAGATATGGACCCTGCGATCATGACTTTCCTGATGAAGAAGCTGAATGTGGATGCTGCGGCGGTAAATGATATCGTAAACAAAAAGTCAGGCGTTCTTGGGATCTCAGGCGTGAGCTCGGATTTCAGAGATATTGAAAAAGCGGCGGAAGAAGGAAACGAAAGAGCAAAACTTGCGCTGGACACTTATTATAAGCAAGTGAAGAAGTATATCGGTGCTTATATGGCTGAGATGGGCGGCGTTGATGCGATCGTATTCACTGCGGGTCTCGGAGAGAACTCAGTCGAGGCTAGAGAAGAGATCTGTAAAGGATTGGAAGGCTTGGGCATCGCGATCGATCCGCAAAGAAATAATGTAAGAGGAAAAGAAACTTTGGTTTCTTCTGACAACTCAAAGGTTGCGGTATTCTGTATCCCGACCAATGAAGAGCTTATGATCGCAAGAGATACAAAAGAGCTTGTCGGATGATAAGCTGTAAGGCGGTTTTACTTGACAAAGTGAGTGGCTTTCTGTATAATATTGTTGTTAAATTAGAGGTGAGAAGATGGATCTTCGTTCGATCTTAAACGGGGAGAGGCTGACGCTGAATGTAGATATCCGTTTTGACCCGGATGAACTTGACGATGAGCATGGTATTCGTTATTTGTCACCACTTGATATCAAGGGCATTATCAGAAACACGGGAAGTTTTTTGGAATTAAAAGCCAAAATAGCAACGGATATATCGGTAGATTGTGCGAGATGTCTTGCAGAAGTGGAGCTGCCGATCGACTTGGATGTGGAAGCGATCCTGATGACCGAAGATCAGAGGTCATGGGACGACGAGTACGATAGCTTTGTCATTGAAAAAGAAGAGATCGATATGGCTTCGTTAGCAAGTTCGGAGATCCTCCAGTTTATTCCGCTCCAACCATTGTGCAGTGAAGGCTGCCACGGACTTTGTTCCGGCTGCGGTGCAGATCTGAATGAGGAAGAATGTACTTGCGAAGAACAAACTGATAGTAGATTTGATATATTAAAACAACTCTTAAATAAAGGAGGTGGACCTAATGGCAGTACCTAAGAGAAAAACGGCTAAATCTGCAACTCGTTCGAGAAGAGCGGCGGCAATGCAAATATCTGCAAAGGGATTGGTGAAGTGCCCACAATGCAATGAACCAAAACTATCTCACAGAATGTGTCCTGAATGTGGATACTACAATGGCAGAGAAGTTGTAGAGAAGTAATCGACAGGCATGTAGTGGACCGCTACATGCTTTTTTATTAACTGTTTTTGAGGATCGGGGATATTTTTTGAGATCCTCGACGATCCGAAGCTTTTGATTTTTGATACAAAACTTTTGCATGGAGGATTAGGATATGAGAATTGCGATCGATGCGATGGGTGGAGACTATGCTCCGAAAGAGATGATCAAAGGAGCGATGATGGCCTTGGAGCAGCGGAAGGATTTGGAGCTGATCCTTGTGGGAGATCAAAACAAGATCAACGAAGAACTGTCATCATTAAAGGTGAAGGATCCTCGGATCCATGTGGTGGATGCGCCGGAGGTGATCGGCTTTGACGAACAGCCTACTCTTGCCATAAGGCGAAAGAAGAAGTCGTCGATCGTCGTCGGTCTGCATCTGGTAAAAAATAAAGAGGCGGAAGCTTTTGTCAGCGCAGGCTCGACCGGAGCTTTGCTGGCGGGAGGGCTCTTTATCCTCGGAAGGATCGAAGGGATCAGTCGTCCGGCGCTGACCGTATTCGTGCCGACGCCCAAAGGAGATCCGATGTTGCTCGATGTAGGCGCAAATGCAGATCTGAAAGCAAAGAATCTTAGAGAATTCGCGATCATGGGCTCGCTCTATGCCGAAAAGATCGTAGGAAAAACCGATCCTAAAGTCGCACTTTTGAACAATGGTTCGGAAGAAGGGAAGGGTTCGGAGCTGACAAAAGAAGCCTACAAGCTGATCTCGCAACGACCAAATCTGAATTTTATCGGTAATATCGAGGGTAGAGATATTCCGGATGCAACGGCTGATGTGATCGTTACGGATGGATTCACGGGCAATATCTATATCAAGACTGCAGAGGGTGTTGCGAATATCATTATGAGCACTCTGAAACAGAGCTTTCTTTCTTCCGTCAAGGGAAAGATCGCCGCTCTGTTGATGAAGGATGAATTGAAAAAGCTCAAAGCATCTTTCAATTCCGAGGAGATCGGGGGAGCTCCATTCCTGGGGGTCGACGGCGTTTTGATCAAGGCGCATGGCAACTCCAATGCTTTTGCTTTTATGAATGCGATCTTTCAGGCGCAGCGGGCTCTGGAAGCAAACTATATCGAAGAACTGAAACAAAGAGTAAAAGAGATCTCATCCTCGGATGGACCGGAAGATCAGGATATGTAAGTGATCGTTGCGCAGGCTGCGAGAGAGGGATCGCTTGGAGCTTTTCAAAAGGATCGTGGACTGCGATGCCTAAGCTCATAAGATCCGGGGATCTTTTGAGCAAAGAAACGAGAGAAGCTTGAATGTATGAGATGATCCTTTCAAGAATTTAATAAATTTGGTATAATGGAACAAACTTGGAAGTAAAGCTGGAGGTAATCATGAACGATAATATAACGATTTCGGAAGATGTAGTAGTAACTATCGCGAATATCGCGGCAAAAGAGGTCAAGGGAGTTGCAAGCCTTCACGCCGGAGTGGTGGATACGATCTTGGACAAGGTAAGAGGGAACTGGAGCGGCGGAGTTTCGGCAGTCGTTTCCGAGAACAATATCCTGATCTCGGTGATCGTCAACATCATTTACGGAGAAAAGATCTATGAGGTCGCAAAGAATATTCAGGAGAATATAAAGAATGCTGTGGAGTCTATGACCGAAAAAAAGGTTGCGGAAGTGAATGTTCATGTTCATAGCGTAGTGATCGTGCCTGAAAAAGCAGAAAAATAATTGGAGAAAGAATGAACGAAAAAGAAAAAAAACAGGTACCGAAGAGACGAGAACAGCGTGAAATGGCAGTCCGGATGATGTTTGAAATGAAATCTCAGCAGGAAGAGCGAGAGAGTTTTGTTCAAAATTATTTCGGATCAAGAGATCTGGATATCGAGGATCATCGATATGTTGCTTCGATCGCCAGAACATATATCGATCACATGGAAGAGATCGAGACGATGCTTCGGGAAAATATCCATGGCTGGAGGATCGAGCGAGTGGGCAAGATGGAGATCAATATCATTCGTGTGGCGGCGGTAGAACTTCTTTATTTCGATGATGTTCCGCCCGCTGTTTCGATCAACGAAGCGGTAGAGATCACCAAGAAGTATGCGGATGAAAAAGCATACAGATTTGTCAACAAGGTATTGAGAAACATTTTGGAAGCTTCAAATATAAAAAAGTAAGATAAAATGATTGACAAAATTATCCATTGAGAGTATAATCTAGCAAAACAAGCGATGATTGAGGAACATTTATACAAGGATCAGGCATACAGAGAAAAAAGCATTCGCTGAGAGCTTTTTGCATGAAGGTATCGATGACCGCCTCATAGCACTCATTAATCATGAGCGGGTAAGCCCGTTACAGCGTAAAGAGAACCAAATTGGGTGGAACCACGTACACACGTCCCATGTATTTTACGATACATGGGATTTTTTATTGAAAAAGGAGAAGAAAGATGATCAGTATTGAATTAAAAGATGGATCAAAAAGGCAATATGATGACGGCGTTCGGGTGGTGGATGTAGCATCCTCGATCAGCGAAGGGCTCGCACGGGACATCGTGGGCGCGAGGATGGATGGAAAGATCTTGGAGCTGAACAGCCCGATCCAAAAAGATGGTAAGATCGAATTCCTGAAGTTCTCGGAGTTGGACGGAAAACATATTTTCTGGCATACTTCGACTCACATCATGGCGCAGGCGATCAAAAGATTGTTTCCGGAGGCCAAGCTGGCGATCGGTCCGGCTCTTGAAAACGGCTTTTACTATGATATCGATCTCGACTACCGATTGACTCAGGAAGATCTGGAGAAGATCGAAGATGAAATGAGAAAGATCGTCAAAGAAGGATTTAATATCCGACGATTTGAACTGCCTCCTGCAGAAGCTCTGAAATTTATGCAGGAGAAAAAAGAAGATTACAAGGTAGAAATGATCCGGGACCTGGAAGCAAGCGGTGAAAAGATCTCTTTCTACGAGCAGGGTGAGTTTGTCGATCTTTGTGCAGGTCCCCATCTTGCCGACGTAAAGAAAGTAAAGGCGTTCAAATTGACCAGCGTTGCAGGCGCATATTGGCGTGGCGATCAGAGCAACAAGATGTTGCAGCGAGTTTACGGTATCGCTTTTGAAAAGAAGAAAGAATTGGATGAATACCTTCATATGCTGGAAGAAGCTAAAAAGCGTGACCATCGAAAGATCGGTCGCGAAATGGAGCTCTTTACGGTATTGGAAGAAGGTCCGGGATTTCCTTTCTTCTTGCCGAACGGGACCATCCTCAAGAACGAGTTGATGAAGTATTGGAGAGAGGTCCATCGCAAGGCGGGATATATCGAGATCGAAACACCGATCATTCTTCGTCGTCAGCTTTGGGAAACTTCCGGTCACTGGCATAATTATAAAGAAAATATGTATACCGTTCAGATCGACGAAGAAGATTATGCGATCAAACCGATGAACTGTCCGGGATGTATGCTTGCATACAAAACGAAGATGCGTTCATACAGAGATTTCCCGATCCGAGTGGGCGAAGTGGGACGAGTACATCGTCATGAGCTTTCGGGAGCGTTGCACGGGCTGATGAGGGTCCGCGCGTTTACTCAGGATGATGCGCATATCTTCATGTTGGAAGAGCAGATCAAAGAAGAGATCAAGGGTGTGACTCGATTGATCGATGAGGTCTATAAAAAATTCGGATTCACATACCATGTTGAGCTTTCGACAAGACCGGAGAAATTCCTCGGAAAGATCGAGGATTGGGATCGAAATGAAGCAACGCTCAAAGAGGCGCTTGAAGAAATGGGTCTGGATTTCAAGATCAACGAAGGAGACGGAGCATTCTACGGACCGAAGATCGACTTCCATCTTCGCGATGCGATCGGGCGTACTTGGCAGTGCGGAACGATCCAATTGGATTCCCAGCTTCCGCAACGTTTCGAGATCACTTATGTCGGTCGAGACGGAGAAAAACATCAGCCGATCATGATCCATCGTGTGGCATTTGGGAGTATCGAGCGATTCATGGGTATCTTGATCGAGCATTATGCCGGCAAATTCCCGGTATGGCTCGCACCGGTTCAGGCGAAGATCCTTCCGATCTCGGATAAATTCATGGATTATGCAAAAGAGATCCAAAGCAAATTGTTCGAGGCGGAAGTAAGAGTCGACCTGGATGATCGAGCTGAAAAGATCGGTTACAAGATCCGTGAAGCACAGCTTGAAAAAGTTCCTTATATGATCATCGTGGGAGAAAAAGAAGTCCAAGAAGGAAATATCTCGATCCGTTTCAGAGATAGCGGAGAGACCGTATCGATGAGCTTGGATGAATTCAGAAATAAAGTTGTCGGTGAGACTTTGGATCGTCTATAAGAATAGATATCCTCAAATTGGATCTATGCGTAGCAGTGTTATAGCTGCTACGCTATTTTTATGCTGTTATCCTTTAGATCCGGTATTCGACAACGATTTTTTGTAGCTTGTAGGGAATAGTGCATCCACCGCCGGATCGTTTCATTGGAACTGTATTTATGTGATGATCTTATTGGATGATCGTATAGAACTTGTTTGGTCTCATCGTATCGATCCGATCTCTATGGATGATGCTTCCAAAAAAATGTTGGATCCACGCAGATCGTTTGGTACAGTCTGTCGATCACATCGAATAAAGAATGAAGACGATCACTATGCTTTTTATCAGGCTTCAGCATGAGAAAATCAGAGAAAAGAAACAAGTCGGAAGAAGAAACAGTTGTTTGAAGCGGAGAATTGTTGTAAAATAAAGAGATGGTAAGAAGAAGGTTTTCGAATGATGAGAGGAGAGGTTTGTTGGAAAGGTATCCGTTGATCACGATCGATAAAAATAAATTGGCTCACAATGCCCGTGCGGCGATCGAGCTTACTGCCCGCAAAGGGATCAAACCGGTTGCGGTCACGAAGCTGTTTCAGGGAGATCCGGTGATAGCTCAAATCCTTGTGGATGAAGGGATAGGTTCTTTGGGGGATTCTCGGATACAGAATCTGATCAAGCTGAAGGATGTTCAAGCTGAAAAAATATTGATCCGTCTTCCGATGATCAGTGAGATCGATCGATTGGTAGAATACGCTGATATCAGTTTGAATTCAGAAGTCGATACGATCCGTGCGATCTCGGACTATTGTTTGCAACATGGGAAAAAACATAAGGTCGTTCTGATGCTCGATATGGGCGATCGTCGGGAAGGGATCCTCGAAGAAGATCTGGATGATACGATCGAACAGATCCTGCCGTTAAAAGGGGTGGAACTCATCGGGCTCGGTGTGAATTTCGGTTGTTATGGCGGCATAATACCGAGTGATGAAGCGATGAAACGATTTGGAGGATATAAGCGATATCTTGAGGACAAGTACGATCTGAAACTTACGCATATGTCCGGCGGGAATTCTCTTACGCTCCATATGATCTGGGAAGATCATCTACCGGAGGGCAGTACACATTTGCGCCTCGGACAATCCATCAATATCGGTGTCGAAGACCGGTATGGGGATGTGATCGAAGGCTTTGAAGGCAATGCGTATATGCTTCATGCGGAAGTGATCGAAGTGAAAACAAAATCCTCCGTTCCGGTGGGACAGGTCGGTGTGGATGCGTTCGGTAATATCCCTGTTTTTGAAGATAAAGGCGATATCGATCGGATCATCTTGGGGATCGGAAAACAAGATATGTACTTTGATGCGCTTAAGCCGATCGATGAAGGGATAGAAGTCATCGGAGGATCGAGCGATCATATGATCTTGGATGTGACCAAGTCGAAACGGGATTTCAAAGTAGGCGATATCGTGACTTTTGAGATGGGTTATTCCTCGGTCTTGATGGGGCTGAATTCGGAATATGTATATAAAAAAATTATAGGATAGGAGATCATAAATGAATGTTGTAAGATTTGCGCCATCACCGACGGGATTCGTTCATATCGGGAGCTTGAGAACGGCGCTGTATAATTATCTATATGCAAAAAAGACAGGCGGAAAATACTTATTGCGCGTTGAAGATACCGATCAGACCAGATTGGTGGACGGTGCGCTGGTCGGGATGCTTGAAGCGATGAAATGGGCAGGGATCGATCATACGGAAGGTGTTATGATCGGGGAGGACGGAGAAGTCTTCCAAAACGGAGAAGCCGGTCCATACATCCAGTCCGAACGCCTGCCGATCTATCAAAAATATATGCAGGAGTTATTGGATAAGGGTCACGCATATCCTTGTTTTTGTACGAAAGAAAGACTGGATCAGGTACGCGAGGATCAGAAGTCAAAAGGAGAGAACTTCAAATACGACGGTCACTGCCGATCGTTCTCCAAAGAAGAGATCGAGCAGCGTATGAAAAACAATGAACCTTTCGTTTACCGATTGAAACTTCCGGCGGATACGGATATCACTTTTGAAGATGTCGTGCGAGGAACAGTCACGATCAACACGAATGATATGGATGATCAGGTCTTGATGAAATCGGACGGTTTCCCGACCTACCATTTTGCCGTAGTGGTCGATGATCACCTAATGGGAGTGACCCATATCATCCGTGGGGAAGAATGGCTTCCGTCAACACCGAAACATGCGTTTTTATATCAGGCATTCGGCTGGCAAGCACCGGTCTTTGTGCATCTTCCGAATATCTTAAACTCCGATAAGAAAAAGCTTTCAAAACGCCAAGGTGATGTTGCGGTCGAAGATTTTAAGAAAAAAGGATATCTCAAGGAAGCACTGGTAAATTATGTTGCGCTTTTGGGCTGGTCACCGGATGATAACCAAGAGATCTTCTCGATGGAAGAACTTGAGAATGCTTTCTCGCTGGAAAAAGTTTCCAAGAGCGGTGGTGTTTTCGATGTTTTGAAACTGAACTGGATGAACAATCAGTATATAAAAGGCTATGATTTGGACGAGCTTACCAAGCTTTGCGTTCCTTATGTCGTAGAAGCGGGGCAGATGACAGAAAAAGAAGCGGAAGAAAGATTCGACTGGCTCAAGCTCGCTGTTGAAACCGTTCGCGAGTCGATGGATTATTTGAGCTTATTTCCGCAAAAGATCGAGATGTTTTTAGAGAAATATCCGGAGCAGATCGATGATGATGCACGAGAGTTTATGAAAAATGAGCATATGAAAGATCTGGCGGATCATCTGCAAGAAAAACTTTCTGCTTCGAAAGAAGACTTTTCTCCGGAAGAAGTAAAGGATCTTTTGAGATCGATCCAGACCGAGCATGGAATCAAAGGAAAAAATCTATTTATGGGAAGCAGGGTATTGCTTACCGGTCACATGCATGGCTCGGATATCAACAATATGCTTTCGTTGATCGGGAAAAAAGCGTTGCTGGAGCGATTGGAGCAAGCGAGAAAATATTTATAACAGAGGATGAAGGATGTGTGACAGCATTTTATGCAGAACAGAGTGCTTCATTCTTTCGCTCGAAACAAGATCTTGATGGACGATCTTGTTTTAGAAATTTCCAAAAAGGCTTATTTGAGTAAAGAACAGAGGATGATATCTATAGATCTTGGCTTTGAACGGAGAAGCAAGGGTAGGCAGCGTATAAAATAGGATCATTATATTAAAAAACTCGGGCGGATCGATCACTCCGCCCGAACTACTGAGAGGGAAATTATGTTTGATTTGGACAAAATTATAATCTACAAGGCGATCATCCACACGTTGAACCGAGAGGAGGAATTTGCTCGTTGTGCTTCTTATGAGATCGATCATGAAGAAGAACTTACTTATGGGCTATTGAATTCCTATCTGGAGAAGATCATGGATTCCGATCGGATGAAGTGGGCTGCTTTTGGTGAGAACAAAGAATTGAAGCAGGTCTTGGAAGAGTTGGATAAAGACCTGTCGCTTTTTGTAGAAGTCACCAGAGATTTTGCTCAGATCATGCACAAGCAGATCAACAAGTATATGCAGTACCTCCCGTCATGCGATATCGCATTCGTGCTTTTTGAGATGTTGGATGTGATGTACTTTGGGGCGATCAAATTGAATCACAAAGACTTCTATATCCGTCATACCGAAATTTCGCCGGGCGGAGAACTCAATACGATCAAAAGAAGCAACGATCTCTATCTTTCGCCGAAGGGCAATATCGAAGAAGGCTTTATCGTACATCTCAAATATATGGATATCGCATTATTGGACAAAGAATACAAGGTCGAGGGGGATAAGGTAGGATTTTTCGGGGATCTGGTCTTGCAGCTTGAAAAAGAAATGAGCGAGAAAGAGAAACTGAGATCATTCAATCTGATCAATAAAAGATTGCAGGAGAAATTTATCGGTGAAGATCTGGGGAGGAGAGCGCAGATCAAAAAAGCGATCAGCGATACTTTGGTCGAGACCGGAAAACTTGATGTACAGCTTGCATTAGACAAAGCTTTTGAAGAAACTGAGGAGATAAAAGGGATCTATCAAGAAGCGATGGGTAGGGCAAGGATCGATAAAGAAAAGATCGAAGTGGCGGATAATGTATCCAGGAAGAAGTTTGATATACAAAAGATCACGACAAGTAACGGGATCGAGATCTCCATACCGGTGGAATACTATGGGGATGAAAATAAACTTGAGATCATTTCAAACGGTGACGGAACGATTACCTTTATAATTAAAAACATCGACGAATTTACCAGTAATTAAGCAAGCCACTATTAAGATTTATTGCTGATATTTGCCCAAAGAAAAAAATAAAAAATCCACAAAAAGTGATTGACACAAAAATAGAATGATGATATTATAATCAAGCACTAAAGTTTTGGAGGACAGATCAAGTATCGATCATACCTTAAGATCGATACCGGATCGAAGAGAAATAATAAAATAAAAAATATTAAAAAATCTTCTTGACAAAAATATCGTTCTCCATTATACTAATAAAAGTCGCCACGAGCGGTGACGAAAAAAGGCAAAAGACA
>JAUMYO010000023.1:0-22075 GCA_030528605.1 Peptostreptococcaceae bacterium
CATTCGAAGCTAATTCTTTAAATAAAGATAGATTAGAATCTTCAACACCAAATGAACCATGTGAAAAAATAACTAAAGGATGCTTCGTATTTTCATCTTCCGGTAACCACCATGATACCGGTACTTCCCGATCGTAGCCGGAAGTTGCCATATTTGGTATTTCCGTCTTATGAGTATAATAACTTTTCTCGGTTTTAAGCCCATAAGGTCCAGTTGGTGCAGGCCCTTCATTTAACGGGAAAATAAATTTAAAAAGTGAAAACAAAGTTCCTATCAAAATCAAAAATATTAGGATCAGCTTTTTCCAAAACGGTCTTATTTTCTTTACAATTACTACTACGAGTGCTATTAAAAAAATTACACTAATTAATATCCAAATCATATATTGCTCCTATTTATTTTGTATAGAGGGCTTGAAAGCCAGTCATCATCGTTACTATTTGTCGTTGTTATTATTATGTCACGAGCCCTCCATTGCAAAGTCCCATACATAGCCATCCTTATCCGTTAACGGCATAGCTATTGATATTCTTATAGTTAGGTTCATTTTTACTTGTTTTATTCTCCACTTGACCGTTGGTATCAAGCTTAACTAATTTGTCTTTGTATCCTTTGTATTCGATCAAAACAGGATAGTAGGCTAAGGCGGGATCTTGCAATAATAGCTTTGCATCCGATCTATTTCCACCGGTTCCACCACTTTTTGAATCATACTCATTCAGTGCCTTGTCGATCTCCGCATTTAAGGTCTCCTGTTCCAATTTATAATCTAATCCATAATCTTTCAGCCAACCATTTACTAAGTCTGCAATATTCGGTTCCACTGATTATATTTTCGCCATCATTTATACCTCTTCTTCCTTTCCATAATCATCATCAAAACTAATCACATCATTAGGAGTGCATTCAAGTACCTTGCATATTCGCTCAAGGTTCTTGAATGTAATCGTCTTATTTTTTTTCCATCTGTGCCATAACATTGGTGGTAAGTCCTGCCATTCTTATGACATCAACTTTCATCAAGTCTTTTTTATAAGTTGTATCCATAGCGGTTTATAATTAAGTGCCATAGTCCATTCTCCTATCCGCATAAACTTTATCGATTATAACATATAAATTGAACAAACTCCATCTAATGTTTTTCAAACTCAGTTTTGCAAACCTTATTTCACTTGTTATTCCGTCTTTATTCTGCCATTAAGTGGTTAAAAGACATTGTCGGATATGGTCTAACGACTTGATCGATGTAAAAGGCTAGTGCCTGAAGATCCAAATAAGTTCAATTCTCTCATTCTAGTAAGAAAAAAGATTTTTTCCTGCAACAACTTGACACTATTCTATTATTTGTAAAGTATTGCATTTTATTTCTCTCTTTGATAAAATAAAATTGTCATACGATGTATGCGGATTGAAATATTTTTTTATATAATAGTAAAAGAAAACAGCCGGCTTTAGAAATTTCTAAAGCCGGCTGTTTCTATATCGATCTTATTATACTGATATCCTTTAGATCTATCACTTATACTATTATCTTTTAGGGCTATCACTTGACAACATTTTTATTTTTATAGCTTGTAGGAAACGTGAGCGCACCGCTGCAGTGTCCCATCGGAGCTATGTTTATATGCTCATTTTATCGGATAATAGTATTGGCAACACTTTCTATAGCTTGTAAAGAAGGTGTCCCTACCGCGGCATCGTTCTACAAGAGTTTTTCTCTTGTATCTTGCCTTTCTTCTTGGAGCCGGCAACCCGAGTTTTTGTTCCCGCTGCATCCGCAGCCGCAACCTCCACCTCAGGTCTTGCCGCTTTTTTTATCTTTTATCATTTGGTAGATGATACCTGCAGCAATGATTGCAAGCACCGATCCTACGATCCCCGTTCCCATATCATTCTCATTTCTAACTAATGTTTTGTGATCTTATCCGGCTTCGGCTCCGGTCTAAAGAGCAGATAAAATATCCCGATCAGGAAGACCGATGCGATGATCGTTCCGATGCCGGATCCGCCACCTGTAAATAACATACCGAACTGGTAGAAGATCAACGCGAGCACATAAGCCAAAACGGTCTGGAATCCCAATGCGATCCATGTCCATCTTGCATTTCCCATCTCTCGCTTGATCGCTCCGATCGCCGCAAAACAAGGCGCACAGATCAGATTGAAGATGAGGAAAGAGTATGCGCTGAGCTGTGTAAAGCTCACACGAAGAGTGTCCCAGATCTCCGCTCCGTCTTCGGCGACTTCTTCCAGTCCTCCGTACAAGATACCGAAGGTACCGACGACATTCTCTTTTGCGATCAGACCGGTGATCGCCGCCACCGATGCTCTCCAATCTCCCCATCCCAGCGGTGAAAAGATCGGTGCGATAACATTTCCGATCCCTGCCAGGATCGAATCCTGTGCATCGACCATTTCAAAGCTCCAGTTGAAGCTGCTTAGGAACCAGATCAATGCCGAAGCAAGGAAGATGATGGTCCCCGCTTTTTTCACGAAGGATTTAGCACGATCCCACATGTGGATGACCACACCCTTGAAGCTCGGGATATGGTATGGCGGAAGCTCCATTACAAATGGTGCCGGATCGCCTGCAAAAGCTTTCATTTTTTTCAGCATGATACCGGATATGATCACGGTCGCGATGCCGACAACATATGCCGAGTATCCGATCATTGCCGAGTTATCGAACAAAGCACCTGCGATCAATGCGATGATCGGCAGTTTTGCGGAACAAGGGATGAAAGATGTCGTCATGATCGTGATCTTTCGATCTCTCTCGTTCTCGATCGTCCTTGAAGCCATGATCCCCGGCACGGAACATCCGGTCCCGATCAGCATCGGGATGAAGGATTTTCCGGAAAGCCCGAATTTACGGAAGATACGGTCCATAACGAACGCGACCCTCGCCATGTAGCCGGAGTCTTCAAGCAACGAAAGCATGAAGAAGAGCACCATCATCTGAGGCAAGAAACCAAGCACGGCTCCGACCCCTGCGATGATACCGTCCTGGATGAGCGATACCATCCAATCGGCTACCTGAAGCGATTCCAAGATCGCATCGACTTTGGCAGGTACGATCTCGCCGAAGAGCACTTCGTTCACCCAATCGGTCCCCCATGCACCGACCGTTGCGATCGACACATAGTAGACAAGGAACATCACGAGTGCGAAGATCGGAAGTCCCAAGACCCGGTTGGTCACGATCCGGTCGATCTTGTCCGAAGTCGTGTCACGGTGCTTGCTGACCTTCATCACGCAGCTTTCGATGATCTTTCCAATAAACTCATATCGTTGGAAGGTGATGATACTCTCCATATCATCATCCATTTTTTCTTCGATCTCTTTGCGAATCTCATCGAACTTGGCTTGCTTCGCCGCCACGATCGTCAGATGTTCGACCGCTTTTTTATCATTTTCAAGGATCTTGACGGCATACCATCTTTTGTTCTGCTCGGTGACCTGTCCGCCGATCTCCTGCTCGATCGATGCGATCGCCTCTTCGATCGTATCTTCAAAACGTACGACATCGTCCGGCGCTTTCTTTTGGTTTGCGAGCTCGATCGCTTTTTGCGCGACCTCGGTCGCACCCTTTCCTCTCAGCGCGGTCGTCTCGATCACGGGACATCCCAGCATCTTGCTCAGTTTTTCCTTATCGATCTTATCCCCGGACTTTTCCAAAAGATCCGTCATATTCAGTGCAATGACGATCGGCGTTCCCATCTCCAAAAGCTGGGTGGTTAAGTATAGATTTCGTTCGATATTCGTACTGTCAACGATATTGATGATCGCTTCGGGCTTTTCATTCATGATGAAATTTCGCGCGACGACTTCTTCCAAAGTATATGGCGAAAGGGAATAGATCCCCGGAAGATCCACGATCGTGATATCTTTATGTCCTTTTAATTTTCCTTCTTTCTTCTCGACGGTTACTCCGGGCCAGTTTCCTACATATTGGGAACTGCCCGTGAGTTCATTGAACATGGTGGTTTTTCCACTGTTCGGATTCCCTGCCAATGCTATCTTCATATTCATTTTATCCTCCGATGACCTCTACCTCTACCATTTCCGCATCCGCTTTGCGCAGACTCAGTTCAAAACTTCTTACCTTTACCTCCAACGGATCTCCCAGCGGCGCCACTTTGCGCACAAAGATCTCTACTCCCTTGGTGATCCCCATATCCATGATCCTGCGTTTGATCGCACCTTCGCCATGCAGCTTGATCACTTTTACCGTTTTTCCCGGTTTAATGTTGTTTAATGTTTCCAACCTTCTCCTCCCTTTGTCATACCATGATCCTTTTTGCCATATCCTTGTCGATCGCAACTCGAGCTCCCTTGACCTCCACGATCACATTGCCTCCAAGCTCCGATACCAGACAGACGGTCTCGCCGACTACAAAACCCAGGTTCCCGAGATGACGCTGAACGTCATCCTTGCCGGTGATCTTTGTGATCGTTCCGACTTCTCCTATTTTCAAAAATGATAGCGGCATCATAACCTCCTCCAAGTCCGACTCGTAAAACTATTACCCTTTTTCTTCGCGGTTTTGAACCTTTTTGATGTTCTGTTCAACCTAAGAAAGGTTAGGAAATCCTAACCTTTTCTTATTATATATTAGCCTTTATGAACTGTCAATAGGCTGAGCTTACTCGATGTGATCTTTTTCGCAAGATCTCCTTCCGAAAGCGATGAGCGAGCGTGATCTTATCCAATTTTTCTATCAAAAAAACGCCGACCCGATCTCCTCGGCGGACCCGATCCGATGCTTTTTGAGTCTAGATCTTGATCTCCATCCATCTCTTGCTATAAAATCTTTTGCTTGCGAAGAAGGCTCTGATGCTCTGATCTGTCAGGAGCGCGATCCATGCGCCGTAGATCCCGAATCCCAGAGGAAAACAGAGTAGATAGGTGAAGATCGGCCGAAAGACCGCTATGTCCCAAAAAGAATATCGTGCGACATAGGCGGTATCTCCCGCTCCTCGAAGCACCCCTGCATATACCATGCTCTGTGTTTGTATGAAGCAACAGATCGCGACAAAGATCAGCAGCCTCATCCCGATCTCGATGACCTGAGGATCATCGGTGAATAGCCTCATCCAGAAATTCCTTCCGGTAAAATAAGCGACAAATGCCAGTATATCCAATACCGCACCCGCTCTTCTTCCCGCCTTGGAACAAATATATGCCAGGTCCTTTCTCCCTTCTCCGAGTTTTTGTCCGGCAATAGCCGAGGAAGCCTTGCTCATCCCAAGCCCGAAGGAGTAGTAGATATCACAAAGATTCATACAGATATAATGTGCCGCAAAAGCGACCGTTCCGAGCTGAGCGACCATAAAAGAATACAGAAACATCCCGATCCGCTCGAAGATCTGTTCCGCAAAAGAGCTCGTCCCGACATTGAAGTAGGACCGCATCACATCCGGACGAAGAGCCCAGCCTTCTTTTCCAAGAAGAGAAAGTGCGCGATCCTTTCCTAAGACGGAATACAAAGTGATCCCAAAGGCTGTGATGCTCCCGATCATCGTTGCCAGCCCGGCGCCGGCAACGCCCATCTCCGGAAAGAATGCAATGCCGTAGATCAATAGATAGTTGAAGATCATATTGATGATATTGCCGGTCACATTCGCGACCATGATCACTCTCGTATTCCCCATGCCCGTATGAGCCGCATTGATCCCGATCGCCAGTCCCATAAAGAAGATCGCGATCATATTATATCTTCCGTAAGAGATCGCCTGATCCAAATATTCCTGTTTTGCTCCTGCAAGCAGGATGATCTCTTTCAAAAAGATCCACGAGATCGCAAACAAAGCGACTGATAGGATCATGGTCAGAACCAGACCTTGTTTTGCGCAGGTATTGATCTGAGAGAAGTTTCCTTCGCCTTTTCTTCTGGCGATCACAGCGGTTATCGCGACCGCCAAAGATCGAACGAAACAAAGGATCAGCATTCGCGGTTGACTGATGATACCGACCGCCGCGACGGCTTCTTTTCCGAGATCACCGACCATCGCCAGATCCACGGATGAGATCATCATCAGCAAAAGTCCCTCCATCGCCGCCGGCCAAGCGATATCAAAGAAGGACCGATAGATCTCTTTCTCTGCGGGAAGCTCCGTTTGGATATCTACGCCTCGAGACAAAGATCCTATTCCAAAAAATCGTTTAAACATCATTCTCCTTTATCCGATCCTCTACAAGATGACATGCTACCCTATGTCCTTCCGCTACCTGTTTGAGCTTCGGCTTTTCTTTTTTACAGACCTCTTCACGGATCGGGCATCGGTTTTGAAAAGGACAACCCGAAGGAATATCCAAGGGGCTCGGGATCTCGCCGTCGAGTCCTTTCAATTCCTTATTCGGATCCATATGGATCGAAAACACGGAATCGATCAGCCCTTTGGTATAAGGATGCGCCGCATGAGTCGCAATCTTTTCCTCCGGCAAGATCTCCACGACATTGCCGAGGTACATGACCGCCGTTTCATGCGAAAAAGACTGTACCAATGCCACATCGTGACAGATAAAGATAAACGAGATCCCTTTTTCTTTCTGAAGTTTGACCAGAAGCCGAACGATCCGATCCTGTACCGATACATCCAGCGCAGAAGTCGCCTCGTCACAAAGGATGATCTCCGGCTCCAGGGCCAAAGCCCTCGCCAAGCCGATCCGCTGTCGCTGCCCGCCGCTCATACCGTGTGGAAAGCGATACATAAATCCTGCCGGCAGTTCGACCATCTCCAGCAGTCTTTTCGCATGCTCTTCTCTTTCATTCTTTCGGATCATGCCGAAGTTGAGAAGAGGTTCGGTCACGATATCGATGACGCGCATCTTGGGGTTTAACGCCAATGCCGGATCCTGAAAGACCATCTGGATATTTTTTCTGTTCTGTCTCAGTGCTTCTCCTTGGAGACGAGTGATATCCTCTCCCCTATAAAGGATCTTCCCCTCGGTCGGCTCTTCGATATGGGCGAGCATTTTGACGAAGGTCGATTTTCCGCATCCGCTCTCGCCGACGACCCCCAGCGTTTTGCCTTTATAGACTTTCAGCTCGATATCGTCACACGCGATCAAAGATCTCCCTTTAGAGGCGGGAAACTTTTTTGTAAGATGCTTTGTTTCTAAGATCAGTTCTTTAGACATAGCGTCTGCCTCCCAATTCCGGTACTGCATCCAACAAGCTTTTCGTATAGTCACTTGCAGGATCTTTCATGACCTCATCCCTCGTTCCCCTGTCGACGATCTTTCCGTTTTGCATCACGATCATTTGGTCCGCCATATATGCCGCTACGCCGATATTATGTGTTACGATCATGACCGAAGTGTTGAACCGATCTCTCAGTTCCATGATCTGACGAACGATCTGAGCCTGTATCGTCACATCCAGTGCAGAGGTCGGTTCATCCGCCAGCAATAATTTGGGCGAAAAAACCATCGCCATCGCGATCCCGACCCTCTGGCACATCCCGCCGGAAAGCTGAAAAGAATAGCTCTCCATGATATTTTTTGCATCCGCAAGCTTCATTTTCTCAAGCATTTCCAACCCTCGTTGATAAGCCGCGGCTTTGCTCATCGGTTCATGTGTTCGGATATATTCCACAAATTGTGTCCCGATCTTTCGGATCGGATCGATCATCGATCTGGAATCCTGAAAGATCATCGATATATCCGTCCCCCTCAGATCTCTCCATTCTTCTTTGCTCAACGAAAGCAAAGAACGTCCCTGAAACAGGATCTCTCCTCCGGTCACCTTTCCTCCGCTCGGCAACAGACCCATGATCGCTCTTATTACGGAAGTTTTTCCGCTCCCGCTCTCACCGACGATACTGATGATCTCGCTATGACCCGCTTCAAGGTCGAAGTTCTCGACCGTCGGGACCGCCTGATCTCCATACGCTATATTGAGATCTTTTATACTTAATAATCGATCTGACATCTTTTTCTCCTACCGTTCTTCTTTTGGATCCAAAATATCACGCAAACTGTCACCCAGCAAGTTGAAGATGACGACCACGAGAAGGATCGCTCCTCCCGGAAACAGCATCATCCACGGTGCATCGCTCATATAGGCTCTTCCGGCACTCAACATCAGCCCCCACTCCGCCATCGGAGGTCTCGCACCGAAGCCCAGAAAGGACAGTGCCGCAAGCTCCAGCATCATGCTTCCGATATCCATCGAAGCTGTGACCAACAAAACGGGCATGACATTCGGAAACATATAGCTCATCAGGATATGCGTCGTCTTGCCGCCAACGACCCGAGCAGCGACTACATGATCATAGTTTTTGATCTTCAGGACCAAACTTCGGGCCAGTCTGGCATATTTCGGCCAGGTCACTATGGTGACCGCGATGATTGCATTCGTTATACTCGGACCGAGTATCCCGGCAACTGCGATCGCAAGGACCATCCCCGGGAACGCGATCATGATATCCGCGATCCGCATGATCAGCGAATCCACCCATCCGCCAAAGTACCCCGCTACGATCCCCAAAAAACTCCCGATCACAAACACCGATGCGACCAATGCCAGAGTGGAAAAAACCGACACCCTCGTTCCGTAAATGACGGATGAAAGGATGTCCTTCCCTAAATTGTCCGTCCCGAAAATATGATCTTTGCTCGGAGCATGCAATGCGTTTTGCAGCTGAGTCTCGTGCAGATCATAAGGTGCGATGAGCGGAGCAAAGATCGCAACCAGCACGATCAAGGACGCCAATACCAAAAAAAAGATAAATCTCTTGTTATTCTTTGCCCGATCTTGCTTCTTTTCCATCTAGCCCCTCCTTTCTCGTACCCGAGGATCGATGCGAGAGTAAGACATATCCACGATCAGGTTGATCACCATATAGATCAGCGCGATCCACAGAACATACCCTTGGATCAGCGGATAATCCATACTCGTAATGGCTGTCACCGCCAGATTGCCCAATCCTTGATAAGAGAAGATCACTTCGACCACCGCCGTTCCGCCCAACAGCGATCCCAGCGACAGACCCAACAAGGTCACCAGCGGAAGCAGTGAATTCGGAAAGACATGTTTCCATAAGATCTCATGCTCTTTGATCCCTCTGGCTCTTGCACCGACGACATAGTCTTGCCCAAGTTCCTCCAATATCGTTGCGCGCACCTGTCTCGTATACTTTGCCGACATCGCAAAAGCTAGTGTGATCGCCGGCAGGATCGATTTTGTGATCCCGTTGCCCGAAGAGACCACGGGAAGTATCTTCCACTTTAGCGCGATGACATAGAGAAGCAGCAGCCCGACCCAAAAATTCGGCATCGATACCCCAAAAAAAGTGCAGGCTCGAATGATATGGTCGATCAGTTTGTCCTTATATACCGCAGCGAGCATACCGGCAGGGATCGCCACGATGAGCATCAACACCATCGAAAAAAAAGCCAATTTGATCGTCGGCATCAGCCGCGACATCAATAGATCCGCTACGGGCTTTTTCAGCGTATAGGATGTACCGAGATCTCCTTTGAGACATCCCATCAGCCAATTCTTATATTGCACTGCAAAAGGCTCATTCAGCCCCATCGCTTCTCTCGTTTCGTCGATCAAGGTCTGTGTCGGCTGGATCCCGTTCGCCAGATACATCGACTTTACCGCATCGCCCGGAGCCAAGTGAAGCAAAAGAAAGGTAAAAAGGCTTATGCCCAAAAGGATGATGATCATTTGCGTTGCTCTTTTTAACACAAAGTTATTCTTCATTCTTTTCTCCTTAAGATATCAAAAGGCAGAATGCCTCGGCCTGTCGAAGAACATTCTGCCCCCATTTCTTCAGAAATCATGCTGCCGGTTTGATGTCGGTGCTTAACCAATAGTAGTCAAACGAGGAGATCTCCGCTCCGCTCACCTTGGCTTTGTTGCTGATCATGGACGATTTGTAATATCCATGTACCAACACCGCCGCATCATCGATCAATATCTGCTCGATGTCGACGATCAGTTGATTTCTTTCCTTTTCATCGGTAGAAGATCTGAACTGCTCATAGAGCTTATTGTACTCTGCATTGTCATATTTACAATAGTTAGAGGCATCCGGATTGCTTTCGCTGTAAAAGTTTTTGCCTCCGTCACCATACCAGTTTAGAAGGAAGTTGGTCGGATCGCCTGTCGCTACGGTCGTCCAGTTCTGGTTGAGAAGATCATATTCTCCCGCCTGCATCAACATCCAGTTGGTATCACTATCCGTCACATTGACAGCGACACCGATCCCGATCTTGGATAATTGAAGCTGGATCGCTTCGGCAAAATCGCTCAATCTTCGGTTTTTGTAGGTAACGAATCTCAGTTCGATATTCTTTCCGTCCAATTCACGGATCCCGTCCCCGTCCGTATCGACGATCCCCGCATCGTCTAAGATCTTGATCGCTCCGGCTTCATTATAAGAATACGGATCCTTCAGGTCATCATCTTCGTAGACCAGATTCTGTGGTAGTATTCCCGGACCGTAAGAGTAGATCCCGCCCACGGTAACATCACACAATGTCGGACCGTCGACCGCCATAAACACGGCATGTCTCAGGTCATCGTTTTTCAAAATGCCGTCAAAATTGACATAAGCAAATCCCGTCCTTACGCCGTTTTTGATCGAAACATGGTAATTCGGATCATCGATCAAACTTTTGAGATCGCTCGTCGTTGTGATATTTTCGGTCAGATCGATATCTCCGTTTTTAAGAGCCAACGCCTTGGTCGTATCATCTTCGATAAAAGTAACGCTGACTGTATCATAAGGTACTTCTCCCGACCAGAAGTTTTCATTTTTTGCAAGCTCGCCGGACTTGCTCACATCATCAAAAGAGGTCAGGATATATGGTCCCGTTCCGATGACCGAAGTCGCATAACCTTCCGGATGCTTTTCATCCGTGAGATCTCCCTCTACGTCAATGATCGCATAGAAAGGAAATGCCAGCGATCCTCTCAGGTCCGCATACGGTCTTTTGGTCACGATCGTCACTTCATTCTTTTCATTATCTGCCGTGATACTTTCCATATCCAGATATTGATACGGTGTTGAAGAATATTTTTCACCGACCGAAACATTGAACAGTCGGTTCAAAGAATCCGCTACCGCTTGCGCATCACAGACTTTTCCGTTAGAGAACTTCACACCGTCCGCGATATGGAAAGTCCATGTTTTGTGATCGTCCGATACCTTGTGCTCATCGGCGATCCAAGGTTTGATCGAACCGTCGTCGTTAAATTTGAACAGCGTTTCTGTGATCCCCAGTCGCATGGATTGCCATGCCGCATTTTGATAATGCGCGGGATCAAAAGATGTTGAATATACATAGCACCCGAAATTCAAATGTGCTTTTTCCGTTTCTGCCGTTTTTTGTTGTCCGCATCCTGTTGCAGATACAAAAAGCGCGGCAGCCATCAGCCCTGCCAGGACTTTTTTTAGTCTTTTCATTTTTCCTCCCTATCAGATCTCCAAAATAAAAAAAACGACCTCTCGGTCGTGATCTTGATCCTATCAAAGCAAATACAGAAATATGGATCGCTCTGCTAATAAAGCCACTTATCGACCGTAAGTTTGTGCTTTAAAAATATGAGCAGTTCTCCTGACTCGGCTTCAACATCTCAAGCACCTTCCCAAACAAAATGTTCAGTGGCTCTGCCTGAGACTCATTCCTCACAGTGGCGGGACCGTACCGGATTTTCACCGGTTTCTCTTTTTTCTATTATCTAGAACTCATATTTCTTTCCTATGTATTCTATTTTGTTCTCAAGATCATAACGTATCTTCATACGATATCAACGCTATTGTATCATCGTTTCAGATACTTTGCAATACATTTGTTCTAAAATTCGATCTTTCCGATCGTTGGGATGATCTCTTGTCAAAAAAAGCACCGACCCGATCCCATACGGATCGAAGCCGATGCTTTTGGCTCTAAACTGTTTTTCTGTTTCGGGCGAAGGATATCGACCACAGATTGATCGCTATGCCATAGAGCACAAGGCATATCGAGATCGGATAATAGGCTCGGCTCCACTGAGTGTCCGTCATCAGGATCGATCCCGCCGCATAGAGCGTGAGCGGAACTGCGATCACGACCGGCAAGATCGATCGACCTCGCTTACGATAGGATGCGATCTGATAAAGCGCGAGAGCCACGAGCAGTGCGACTGCTGCGAGTTTGAGCATCCCGACCGGAAAGCGCGCTTCCCATTTGGCATTGAGATAGACCATGTAGCGAAGCATCCCCAGTTTCTTTCGAGTGAAGTACCAAAGAAGATATGCTCCGACAAGCGGCAATTGCGCCACCGCAAATCCAAGCCAAAGCAGGATATTATTTCGGCTTCTTGTCATTGGAAAGTTCTCCGACCGTCAAATATTGGACTTCACCTTTCGGATCGCCGATCTGGACCGGAAGGTCGTTGTGCATCTGCCACTCATTCCAGCCACCGTCATAGATGCTTATATCATCAAAGCCGTTCTCATACATGATCAGGAAAGGGATCGTCGCTCTCCAGCCTGTACCGCAATAGAAAGAAAGTTCGTTCTCCGTTGTAAAATCGAGATCTTTCCACAGCGTTTGCATCTCTTCCATCGTGATATAAGTGCCGTCTTCGTGCGTATAGTCTTCCATGTGGTAAGCGTCGCTTCCCGCTTTCCCCCAGACTGCCCCTTTCGGTTCTCCGGCTTTGTCGATGTAGTTGTATCCGCTTGTGTTTCCGACAAATTCTTCATACGAACGGATGCTCACCAATTTGAAATTGTCGTTGCTTTCCAAGTTTTTCTTAGTTTCTTCCAGGCTCAGTACATATTCCGGATGCGCAGGAACTTTGACACCAAATTCCGTTACCGGTGTCGGTTCGTTCGCTTCCTTCTCAAGCTCGAATCCTGCGTTTTTCCATGCGTTGAGTCCGCCGTTGAGGACCTTCACATTTTTGACCCCTGCCCATAGATAAGCATGTGCCACACGAGCCACGCCTGCCGGATCCGGACCGTAAAGGATCACGGTCGTGTCGGTGGTGATCCCTGCGTCAAGCAATGCCTTCTCCACTTCTTCCGGTGTCTTCAGATTCCAGATCGGCTCGCCTTCGATACTGCTCGTATCGACATGGATCGCGCCCGGGATATGCCCATTCATATAATCCGGGCTGTCCGCCGCAGATCCCCATCCGGCTTCCGCTACAACGAATTTTTTAGACTCTTCCTGTTGTCCGTCAAGCACGCTTTTTACCCACTGTGGTGTGACAAAGACTTTGCGGACCTCGACCGCTTCGACCTTTTCCGCATCGGTCTCCGTTTGAGCCGGCGGTGTCGTCGTTCCCTCGTTTTTCGACCCATCCGGCGCTTTTGAGCAGCCTGCAAGCAATAGCATAACGGAAAGGACCGTAGCCGCACCCGCAACAAATTTTTTCTTCATAAGATCTCCCTTCCTCGACAGCCTTGAAGCCGTCTTATAAAATTACAACATAGGGCTTATACCCTCAGTAGCACTGCTGTACGCCTTTTTATCCATTAAAGTTTTTTATCAAAATCAAATATCCTTTATAATAAGATCAAGTCAGAGAAACAGTTTGCTCCATATCCCGATCTTGATGCAAAACAAGAAGCTCTTTTATTTCTTTTTATAGAAAAATTCCTGCGGTATCTGCTCCGGAGCATCCGGGGGCAGCCCCTCTTCTTTTACCGGCGCATCGTCCAATTTTGTCCACTCATACCATCCATCTGCATATACTCCAACTTTATCCCATCCCAGAGCTTTTGCTATATAATAGGTTTCCGATGCTCTCCATCCTGTTCCGCAGTGGAACGAAACGGTTTTCTCCGGCACGATCCCCCATAGTTTCCAACGATCGGCAACGATCTTATAGTTGAACATCGTATTATCCGGATTTCGATAATCCTCCATCGCATACGGATCGGACCCTGCATAAGCAAATCTTGAGTTTTTGATGTCTCCCGCCTTATCGATATAGGTATAGCCGCTTAATTTACCCAGATATTCATCAAAACTTCGTACCGAAGCGATCACAGCATTCGGATCCTCGATCAGTGCCAATTCCTGTTCGGTGGAAAAAACGATCCCCGGATTTTGAGGCACTGTGGCTCCAAAACTCACTTTCTCGACCGGAGCAGCCTCTTTCTCAAGCGTCCTTCCTTCTAAGATCCATAGCGGTTTCCCCCCATTGATGAAGCGAATGTCGGACACCCCTGCATAGTCCATTACCAGCCCGGCACGATATGCCGCTGTAGTCGCCTTTTCCGTAGCGTATAAAATAACCATCGTATCTTTGTCGATACCTGCATTTTCTAAAACTTCCCGTATCACCTGATCTTCAGGAAAACCCCAAAGTTTCAACTGTTCTTCCATCGGGATGCTTTCATATTCTTGTATCACCCTCGGTCCGGGAACATGATTGAGCGCATCCGCATCGATATTTACTGCGCCTTTGATATGTCCTATGCCGGTAAATTCTTCCTTCTCACTCGCCAATGACAGCTCTACGATCTTATATTTTTGACCGTTGTAACCTTCAGGTCGTTTCCCATTGACCAATCCTTCTACCCACTCCGGTGTTACAAAACGCTGATATCCTTCCAATCTCTCAAGCTGTCCATCATTCTTTGCATAGTCCACGATACCTCCCTTGAGCGCGTAAAGATCGGTGAAGCCTTGGGCAACAAAAAGATCATATACCTTCCGATCCAGATCCTCATTATCGTAAAGAACGGTCTTTTTGTCCTTGTCGATATGTCGTCGCTGCAATTCGATATCAAGATGAGCTGCATTATCTTCATGATCAAACCACACGGCAGGGAAGTCTATCGCATTTTTGATATGTCCGCTGACACCTTTCGTCTCCCATCCCAAATAATGTCCGGTATGTCGTGTGTCGATGATCTGCATGCTCTCTTCATCTAATTCTTGTACTGTTATGTATTTCATCTCTTCAGCACCTTGTATTGTCGGATCGGACGCTTCCTTTTCCGCACGCTCTTCACCGCAGCCAACCGTTAACAATCCTACAGCAAACATTAAACTAAATAATTTTCTCAGATCTTTTCTCATGATACCTCCTTATTTTCTCTCTCAGATCTTTTGGTCATACGATCCAAACAAAAGAAAAATATAAATGCTACCAACGCCGAACTGAAATAGATCCCCGCATCCGTCCATAGATACTTCAGGTCTATCAGGGTCACGCTCCCCGATCCCATGACCGACGATCTATATAGAAAAAGCGAAAGACTCCTCGCTACCATGGTCAGGACCGTTGCCGAAACAAATATTTTGACATAGTAAGCCTTTCCCCTCTTGACGATCAAAGAAGGGATCAAAATATGTATCAAATTCAGTATCAGAGAATAGCTCACAAAGCTATCCATCTGTCCGGACAAGATCAACAAAAGCTGGATCGCCATGACATAAACGATCGACGGCAGCAAGCCGAAATAAACGCTGAAGATGAAGTAGCCGGACATATTCATATAAATGTACTTTGAAACATTCGCAAAGATCAACGAGATCATCGGCAGTACGGTCAATATAACGGATACCGCTGAAACAAAAACAATTTCGATGATCCGATCTTTTCGGCGCATAGATACCTCCTTTCTTAAAAGTCCGTTTCACCCCTATAGCCTCATCAGATCGCTCTTGGGATCATTCTCTGCATCATACGTCCGATACGATCTCCACTCAAGATATGGTGGTGATCGTATCAGAAGTTTTCGACCGCTCATAGCAAAAAAGTCTCTTCAACGGACCATGCCGCTAAAGAAACTTTTATGATCTCCAAAGCCCTAGAGCAAACTTATTCCGTTACCAGTTTATATTCAAACTGCTTAACGCCCTCTGCATTATAGACGGTCGAATATCCTTTGTCTACAAGGATCTTTCCCGCTTTTCCGCTTCGGTTCCCCGAATTGCAATAAAGCACTACCGTCTTATCTTGATATCCATCTAAAAGATCCGGATCCGCCTCCAGATCTTCCAATGTGATATTGACCGATCCTTCGATATGCCCAGCATTATATTCATCCGCTTTTCGCACATCCACTACCACCGTGTTCGCCGCTTTTTCAGCATCAGCCATAAGATCGACAAGCTCCTGACCTTTCATCTCCATTACGGTCACAGCAGTCTGCTGTTGATCATTCCCCGCCGGTCGGTCATTTCCCGAATCGGATCTTGAACAAGCTGCCGATCCGACCATGATCGCTCCTGCAAGCAGGATCGCAAACAATTTTTTCATTTGAAATACTCCTTTTCTTTTTATATCTAAAGCCATAGCTATTATAAGCTTTCCGTTTTATTTTATCAAGCGATCTACTTATTAAAAATCCTTATCGTCACAATAGATCCGCTCTATAGCACACCTTTTTTGTCTCGCCTGCTAAAAGTTTTCCCAAACCGTTTTCATCGATCGCGCTCCATGACAAAAAAACCGGAGCCTATCTGAAAACGATCCTTCTGTGATATAATATACATATCGAAAGGGATCCAAAGGTATCGAGACGATCGAAATAGAAGATGGGCTACGGCACGGGATCGAACCTATCCTTCAATTGCGAAGGAATTTACAGATACGCCCCGTGACTAAAACATCTCTCTATCATCTTATTAATATCCTTTAGATCTATCGCTTGGCAACATTTTTATTTTTTATAGTTTGTAGGAAATGGTATCCTCATCACTGCATTGCTTCATTGGAACGCAAATGTATTTATGTGATGATTTTATTGGATAATAATATTAAGCCGTCATTTATTACTATCATTTTGAAATAAGAGGTCATTATGGAAAAGAAGATCAAAAGATGTGATTGGGCAAACTATAGCCTACTTGAACAGGAGTATCATGATGAAAAATGGGGGATCCCGGTATTCGAGGATAAAGAACTGTTCAAAATGCTTTGTTTAGAGGGAATGCAAGCGGGGCTTAGCTGGGTCACCGTGCTAAAGAAAATGGGATCTCTCTGCGAAGCCTATGATGACTTCGATCCCGAAATAGTTGTAGGTTATGATGAAAAAAAGGAAGAAGAGCTTCTTCAAAACGAAGGGATCATACGCAACCGTTTGAAAGTGAAGTCCGTCACGATCAATGCAAAAGCATACTTTAAGGTATGTGAGAAATTCGGCTCTTTCAGAAATTATCTATGGGGCTTCGTAGATCATAAGCCGATCATCAATTCGTGGAAAACGGTAGAAGAAGTTCCTGCAAAAACAGAGCTTTCGGACAAGATAAGCAAAGATCTGAAAAAGAGAGGCTTTAAGTTTGTCGGCTCTACCATCGTATATGCGTTTATGCAAGCAGTGGGAATGGTCAATGACCATCTCTTGGACTGTGATCATAGAAGAGTGGAAGAGGAGTAATATGTTGCCGGAAGATATCATCAAGTACTGTAAAGACAATTTAGAGGGGATCGTGGTAGTTGACAGTTGGGGAGAGCAAGGAGTATTTTATAATCCGAACGGAAAACTCAAAAGGGGGATCTATATCTTGACAGTGAAAGAAAAAGATGGCGAGAATGACAGCAGTTCGGACCTAAATAGAGAAAACACATACAGGGTGAACATCGGTATTAGAAAAAATACTTTTATCCGCCTCTTTGGGAATGTTCCCAAAAGACCGGCGAAAGGGTGCACGGTAGAAGTAGACTGTGACTTTACCGAAAAAGATAAGATCATGCCCCATCCGGTATATGCTTGGATGTCTTGGATCTGTTGTTTGGATCCAAGCGAGGATACATTTGAGAAGATGAAGCCGTTTATAACGGAAGCATACGAATATGCCAAGGAAAAATATGCGAAGAAGAAGGTATAGATCCGGGGGAGCGGAAAAGCCGCCCCTACCACTCTATCACTTGGATCTCGGGCCATCTCGATCTCCATTTTTCCACCTTTTTTTCGTAGATCTCTTGTGTGACCTGTACCTTGTTCGCTCGAAAGATCATGTCAAACAGGTCATCCAAACCGTAGGGTGCAAAGACCTTCAGTACGCCTCCCTCGATCCGGACCCCGATCGCCGTCGTGGTCGTTTCCCAAGTACCGATCGCTTGTTCAAGCGAAGAATAGGGCTCCAGGTCCGACCCGAATTTCGATCTGTACCAAAGATGGACTCTCGCCTGATTTTTGATATCCAGCTCAAGGTCGCAAGGACCAAGATATCTCAAGATATCTTCAGCCACCCTGTTCTCCGCTTCTGCCGACCGATCGAAAGGATCAAAATATACGATATCGATATCGCCGATCCCATGATCTATATCTTTCTTGCACAGGTGGTTCCACACCGTCTGAACGATGCAGCCGCCTGCAACATAGTAGTCTTCAAGACCATATTCCGAAAGTTTTTCCAATACCTCATATAGTTTCTCATTCTTTTTTAAGATCTTTGACAAAAGATCGATCTGCTCTCGTAATTTGATGTCATCCGTTTTCCGTTCCTCAACGATAGTTATATATTCCTGCTCGATCCGGTCCAGGAAGTCATGGTCGGTATAGAAGTCGAGCTTTTTGCGCGTATCTTCATTTTGTATCGGGCGCGCCGGATCTTGATATTCCACCCATGCCATCGCGCACCATGTCAAACCGCGCAGGCAGTTGAGCTTGATATAGTCCATCGTGCGCTCATAGATGCCCTGCGTGTCAAAACGCCCGTCCACCGCCTTCACATAAGATCGGATAAATCCGTCGATCTGCTCCCGGCTGAGGATATGTTCGGTCTTCCACAGCGTTGTCGTCGGTGCGAGAAAATGTCCGAGATCTTGTGCCGGATCGCCGAACAGCGGTTTTTCCCAATCGACCAGGCGGCAGAGATCTCCATCGACCAAAAAATTGCCTGAATTGAGCTCGGTGTTGATGCAGCATTTGACGCTCTCCTGTTTTTGGGAAACGATCTTTTGTCCGCTCTCAAGCATCCTTCGGATCTTCACCGCTTTTTGATCATCGCAGAGGGACGAGTTTTCGTACTTGGCAAACATCGCCAGACATTCATCGATCATCGCCTGCTTAGGATCTTCGGGCATGATCAGATCTTTCGGGTCGATCTTCATCGAGTGGATGTCCGCAAGACAAGATGCCGCAGCCAAAAGATCTTTCCGGTAATCCAGCACTTTGCCTTCGATAAATTCCATGATCAAAAATCCGTACGGCAACTCCTTCTTGCTGCCGTCCACATAGAGCGGCTTTGGCGTGCGTCCGCTTTGTTCAAGAGCACGGAGCGCACGATATTCATACTCGATCTGATCTTCGAGATCCATCTGACTGCCCGTGTTCAGTCGAAGGACCAGTTTTTTTCCATCCTGTTCAAAAAGATAGTTGATATTGTACTCTCCCTGTGCTAACTTTCGGATCGTCCGGTCCTTCGGCTCGCCCGAGAGTCCTATCTCCTGTCGATGATCTTCAAGATATCGTCTAAGTTCTTCCTGCATCCTTCATCTCCTCTTTTCAGCCGTCCGATCAGTGCGAGCAGATCCTGCGGCGTATCGATATCATTTCTTTTTTGTAAGATCGCATAGCTCGACGATCCTTCGATCGCCCGGATGCTCGCCTTCAGCACATCCGGATCTTCCCGATCAAGGTCCGAGAACACCGCCGGGATATGGTGACGCATCCCGATCATATAGTATCCCTTATCGACCGTCGGCGCGATCACAAGATCCACATATCTCAGCAAGGACAGTGCCTGTGTCAGATCGCTCCCGGCGATCTCGGGGATATCCGTGCCGAAAAGGATCACTCGATCATAGCCTTGCAAAAAACAATGAGCAAATGCCCTGTCCATCCGTTTCCACAGATCTTCTCCATGTTGCGGGATATATTGTGCAGGACAAGACACCGGGAGAAGATCTTTCCCCTCGTCGTCTGTATCGTGCATCGACGCGATCTTTTCTTTCTTTTCATCTTTGGTCGATACCTTCCGACCCCGGATCTCTTCCGTTCCTCGGCATTCGATCGGAAGATCCGCATAGACCCGGTCTGCGATCTTTTGCAAGACCGATCGCTCCGAAGTCGGCGTATAGAAAAAGAAGATATCCGATCCCGTCTTGCTTCTTGCTTCGAGAGCCGCTTTGACCGCTTTTGATACAAAAAGCTCGTGCAGATCCCGTGCCTGCTCCGGTGTAAACTTTGACAGCAACCTCGTCTTGGTCTGCCCCGCGATGGGCACTCGTGTAAAAACGATCATCGCGGTCTTTTCTCTTTGTTTTTCCATACAGATCATCGCATCGGTCGCTTTTCAAATATTTTTTTATCCATCTCCCGACAGATCGCGACCATTTCCTCCTTCGATCATTACAACAACTTGGTCAACGCCCGATTGATCACGGACTTTTTGATATCGGGCTTTTCCCCCGTTCCCAGGATCTCGACCAAAAAATGATGCACATCCCGACTTCCCGCCCTGGCGATATTTCCGCAGCAGGTCGCACAATAGGTGTAGATCGGTGCCTGTTTGGTGTGATCCGCCAAAGCGGTCATCATCTCCTTTGCCAGTTCTCGCTCCTTGACGATCGCAACGCCACCCAGACCACAGCATTGCACATCATCCATCACCCGATACGGCACATCGATAAAGTCGGACATATCCTTGAGCAGGCGATCGGTCCGCCGATCCGGACAAGGCGGAAAGATGTCGATGCTCTCTACGTCGCCGGCATCGACTTTTTCTCCGATGCCCAGCTCACGAAGCTTGTTGTAGATGAAAGTGATCTTGCAGTTCAGCTGACCGTTGAAATAGTAGTAACAATTCGGGCAGAGCAGGATGATCTCTTCGATCTCATTCTTTTCGATCTGTTCCTTGATATCGGACAGGATCTTCTTCTCGCTCTTTTCCATCCCCAGCTCTGAGATCGGCTTGCCGCAGCAATCATATGCCACACCGATGTCATGCTGTGCCAGAAGATCGACCAGATATCTTGTCGTCTTCGGATAAAATGACGGGAAATTACATCCCGGGAAGAGCACCGATCGTTTGCCTGCCGAGCGATAATTTTTGAAAACATAGTTTTTCTTTTCAGCGATCAGCGGCGTGTAGCCTTTGGGGTCTCCATGCTTTCGCACACGATCCCGGCGCATGTCCAGTATGATGTCCCGGCATTGGATGTCCATAGGACAGACCTCGTCGCATTTTCCGCACAGGAAACAGTGATAGGACAACTCATACAGCTCTTCGATATCGCCGATGTCGATATCGTACTTGGTCAAAAAGGTGCAATGATCCGTACAAGCCTTACACTTGATACAGTTTCGGGTCATTTCTTTGTGATCCATCCTGTCTCCTTCTTATCCATATATTTTTTGAGCAAATAGCTGCTTCCGAACACGAAACCTGCCAAAAAGATCGCCAAAGCAAAATACAAAGTCCTGTTCTCCGCATCCGCCAGCCCAGCCGTTCCCAATGTGAACATCGCAGTCCCCGGCAATAGGAAGATCATCGAATAGATCGTAAAAGAGAGCGCGCTGATATTCGTGATCCCGTAAGCAAAATTCTGCAGATTGTACGGGAAGATCGGTAACAGCCTCGTGATCATCAGAAGGACCATCGCATTTTTCTCCGATCCGCTGAGCAGAAGTTTCTCCAGCGGTTTGTTCTTGCGGATCAACGGCTCGATCGCATCTTTAAGAAAATATCTGCCTGCCAAAAAAGATCCCAGCGCACCGATCGTTGCCGCCAAGGTGCACAGAACGGTCCCGATCCACGGTCCGAACACCGCACCTGCCACGATCGCAAAGCTCACCCCCGGCAATGCGAGCACGACACAGCCGACGATCGTAGCGATCATATAGATCAGGCTCGCCATCAAAAGATCATCCTTCGCAAGCGTCTGCATCTTCCCGACCATGTTCGGGTCGAACAGATCCCAGCCGTAACGGCGTGACAACAATGCGAGCACGACCAAAACCGTGACAAAAGCGATCCCCTTAGCGACCCCTCTTTTCCTAAAGATCTTGACAACTTTCTCCAAAACGACCTCCTTGATTCGGTCGAAACCTCATCCGACCAATACAGCGACTGAAATGTTTGATTTTTGAGCAGGGATCTCGTACGAACTATGAGCGTCTCAATGCCCCATACGCTTCTTTTTTGAACGCCGCGATA
>JAUMYO010000023.1:22175-27134 GCA_030528605.1 Peptostreptococcaceae bacterium
TACGAACTATGAGCGTCTCAATGCCCCATACGCTTCTTTTTTGAACGCCGCGATATCTTTGATCGTCGGCAGATCGACCACCGCCGTCTTTTCGGACGGATCGGAAGGTGGCAGCAGCAGCCCTTTTTTCAGATCTTCTTCCTTCAATGCGATCACGGTCGGATGACTTTCAAAAATGTCCGGTCGCATCAGGAAGATCGCAGATGTGATGTCCCAGTTGTAAAAACCTTCCAGATCATAATCGCTTTCATTGTAATCGAACCAGTACTTGGTTTTTTCCAAAATATATTCGCCGCGCTCGCTTCCGCTGAGATCTTGGATAAATTCTTCTCTCGTGAACAGAGTCGCCAGACAGTTGTTCCCCGTCATGGTCGAAACATGCTTGCATTTTTCTAAAATGAGCAGTGTCGAGCGATGATCGATGGACAGATTCATCTCATCCATCTGCTGCGATCCGACGATCAGCGTTTCCGTAATACCGCCCATGAACACGATCTGCTTTACATTATCAAAAAATTCGGGGTCACTGAGATAGGCGGAGTGCAGATTGGTCGTCGAGCCGACCGCCAGGATGGAGATCTCACCGCGATACTCCCTCGCCAAACGCGCCAGATTCTGTCCGGCTTCACTTTGTGCATCCGCTTCCCGGCTTCCCTTGTACAGCGGCAGATCCTTCCTTTCGATATCCGCCAGCAATCGCTCCGTCATTTTGTACACCGTATCGATGTCGCTGTTCCCATAGGTCGTCGTGACCGCCAAAAGCTCTGCCTCTTCCTTCCCGAGAAGATAGAGCAGCGCCATCGCATCATCGACATCGCATCGGGGCACGCCCATCGTATTATCACAATCCAGTATGATCTTCATTTTCTTCCTCCCGATCCGATCCTGATCGATCTGATCTTATTTTTAGAGCCGCATTTAACAACAGTTTTTGATGGTTTGTAGAGAACGGTGACCCCATCGCCGCATCGCTCTGTCAGAACGGTATTTATGCGATGGTCTTATCGAATGATCGTATAAAAGCTTCTTCTATAAGATCCGAGATCCCTGCACTTTCTTTATATTCTGAAACCGCCTTATCGTACATCACGATATGCTTTTGCGATCTTCTCGATACTCTCGCCCTTTCGGAACCAATATTGCAATTTTTGCATCCGATACATGGTTCGCAGCGGTCCTCCTTTTTCAAAACGCCGACCGGAAGTCATGATCCTGCTCCCGGTCATCCCCGGCCGTATGCCGTTTTCTTTCAGTCGTATCGAAAGGTCGTAGTCCTCCATGATCGGCAGGTCGGAAAATCCGGACAATCGTTCAAAAAGCGATCGGGTCATGAAGATCCCCTGATCGCCAAACATGATCCGCCTACATTTGACACGAGATCCGGACATAAAAGCGCAGCATGCCATCAAAAGAGAGTTTGGGAAAAATCCCAGACGAAAACAGCCTGCCGATCTTTTGCGGATCACTTTTCGGACATCACTCACCGCGGTCTGTGGCAATCTGCTGTCCGCATGAAGGAACAACAGGATCTCGCCGACCGACTGCTCCGCACCGAAATCCATCTGCGCCGCCCGTCCTTTTTTGGGCGAATGCAGCAATTTCAGATGATGAGAATGGCTTTTCATTCCGCCTTCCTTTTTGTCCGAGATACGCCGATCCTTTATTTTTTGAGCCAGGATCTCGACCGTATGATCGCTGCTACCCCCATCGACAAAGAGGATCTCACACGGCTCGATCTTCATCAGGTTATCCCAAAGCGCCGGGATCTGAGCTTCTTCATTATACACCGGAATAATGATCGACAACATCATCTCACCTCTCTAGGGGTCACCGGGCTTCCCTCTCCAAACTCCTGCTCAAAAAATCCTTCGCTGTTCATCGTACAGAACAACTCTTCCGGAAACGCTGCAAGCTCGGCATCATACACAAAACGCTCGCCCGATCCTTTCTTCCGGATCCGAAGCTCGACCTGATCGCCCAGAAAGGATACCCTCGCGATCTCATAGTCGCCGCCTTTTTCCAAACAGATCCTGCTCGGTCGCAAAAACCGTCCGCCGACCACATTGACACGCCCAAAATATTCCGCCACGGCAAGACTGACGGGGCTATAGAACATCTCATAAGGACTGCCTGCCTGAAGGATCTCCCCATCCTGCATCAATACGACCTTGTCCGCGACCCGAAGCGCCTCAGTCCGATCATGCGTCACAAGGATCGTCGTGATCTGTTTTTCGCGCTGTATGCTGCAGACCAGATCCGCCATATCGACCCGCAGTTTTTCATCCAGTCCGGAAAAAGGCTCGTCTAAAAGCAGGATGTCGGGCTCGCTCGCCAACGCTCTTGCCAATGCGACCCTTTGCATCTGCCCGCCGGATATCTCTTTGATCCTGCGCTTTTCAAAACCGGACAGGCGAACCAGCTCAAGAAGTTTTTTGACCTGCTCGCGCTGAAATTCCGGCGATCTCTTTTGGATCTCCATCGCAAAACTGATGTTGCGCTCCACAGTCAAATGCGGAAAGAGCCGAAGATCCTGAAAAACGATCACCGCTCGTCGCTTCTCAGGCGCAAGATCGTTCAGCCTTCTCGACCCGAGAACGATCTCTCCGCGCTCGACCGGCACCAGTCCGGCGATGCTTTTGAGCAGCGTGCTCTTTCCCGATCCGGACTCGCCGAGAAGAGCGACCATCTCCCCATGCTGCACATGAAGATCGATCTTTTTCAAAATTTGCTGTCCCCTCAAGGTGACATCCAGTTTTTCTATTTGTAATCCCATCGTTCCTCTATCCGATCACGCTGCCGACCGATTCGTATCACCGGATCTTTTGCAGCAGATCTCCTCTGTCTTTGACAGATCATTTCGTTAAACTTCTCTTTTTGACCAAATGCGCGATCAAGATCTCAAAGATCGCAAACACTGTGAGGCATATACCCAAAAACACGACGCTGTAAGCGGCTGCGATACTTCGTTCTCCTCCATGAAGGTAAGGTACCATGACCACGCTGAAAGTCCGGATCTTTCCTCCGCCGATGATCAGCGTCAGGAAATATTGGCTGAACGAGATGATAAAACTCATACTCATCGCCGAAAGGATCACCGGTGCGAGGCTCGGCAGACTGATGCGCCAAAAACTCTGCCACCGATCCGCCCCGAGCACGAGCGCCTGCTCCTCCAAAGACTGCCCAAAATGCTTCGTCCCGTCGTACAACAATTTGGTCGCATAAGGCAGCGAGTAGATCAGATGGACGATCACCACGCCCAGGAATTTTCTACCCAGACCCAGCTTCAAAAACATCACCTGTCCGCCCATCCCAAAGACGGTCGAAGGGATGATAAAGGGAAGCAGGAAGATCGGATAGAGAGATCTTTTGCCAATAAAGTCATAATGCAACATCGCACGCGACGACATCAGTGCGATCACGACCGACAAGAACGAAACGACGGTCGAGAGCCATACGCTTGAAGCGATCAGAGTCCCCCAGTTCTTCTCCTTGGCAAAAATACTCTCCACGCCGCGCATCGTCCACTCCGCCGGCAGGATGTCCGGCCACTGCCATCGCTGCATGAATATCCAAGGCAAGAGGCTCAGCACCGGAAGCAGGATGATCAGAAAAAACAGGATGACAAGGATCTTAGATCTTTTCATGCGCCCTCCTTGTGATCGACCAATGCAAACCGACCGCCAGGATCGAGATCATGACGCTGATCCCGTTGACCGCCATCGCATAAGGACGATGCAGAAGATCCGGATGCGTGTACTGGATATATGCCCAGATCGGCAGAGCTTTCGGTTCGGTCGCTCCGAGAAGATATGGCAGCTCATAAGCCCCCAGCGAATAGGTAAAGAGGATCAGAAAGCCGCCGACGATCGTCGGTAAGCACAGCGGCAGCGTGATCCGAAAAAAACTTTGGATCCGTCCGGCTCCGAGATTGACCGCCGCCTCCCCCAAGCTCTCGTCGATGCTCGCCATCAGAGCGATCACGAAATATACGATGAATGGTGCTTCTTTCCACAGGTAACCCAGGATCACGCCGACCCCGGACCGATCGAATACCATCAGTGGAAACTGTTCCTGTCCCGAGATCCTGCCCAGATGATAAAAGACCCTTGCCAAGAGTCCGTTTTGCGAGAAAAAGTGGATGACAAAGAACGCGACCACGACATGAGGCACGACGATCGGAAGCTGAACGATACGCATCGACCATCCTTTCGTCTTTTTGAGACGGACCAGCAGAGCACAGAAAAACACCCCCAGACCGACCGACAACAGCGACGATGTCAGCGCGATGTGGATACTAAAAAACAGGGAGGACAAAAGATCCTCCCTTGCCAGCAACTCCTTATAATATTGTATGGTCGGCGTATTCAGTCCGATCGACGGCATGATGCCGAAGCTTTGGACAAGACCGCTCGATACCCCTGCCAAAAAGATGACGCTGAGTGCGATCTGAGGCAGGAGCAACAGATAAGGAACTTTTTTGCTTTTCATCTACTTGCCGACGACTTCTTCCAACCAGATCTCTTCGATGATCGGAACCAGTTTTGCAGGCATCTCCGGCAATTTTTTGGAAAGCAGTTCGTCCTGAGGAAGCACACCCTTCCCGATATCGACCGCATCAAAAGCTTTTTGCTGATCTGTAGACAACATATCATGATCTACGACCGGAAGCGTTCTCAAAGTTTTGAATCGCTCCGCCTGCACTTCCGGCGATATCATCTCATTGATCGCAACGATCGCTCCGGCTTTGTTCGGCGAATTGATCGGGATCGCGATGTAATTTGTATTTCCTACCATCCCCTTGTCAAACAGAAAGGTTTGAGTCGATGGCTTGAACTTCTGATTTTCGATATTCACCGCCACGCCATAAGCCGCATAAGTCATACCGAAATTCAGCTCACCATCCGCAAACATATTTTCCATCTGAGTCGAGCTGCTCGGGAAAGTTTTTCCTTCGTTCCA
>JAUMYO010000024.1 GCA_030528605.1 Peptostreptococcaceae bacterium
TGCCCAGATAGCTCAGTCGGTAGAGCAGAGGACTGAAAATCCTCGTGTCGCTGGTTCGATTCCGGCTCTGGGCACCAATAAGCACTTGCATTGCAGGTGCTTTTTTTATGCTTTGATTGACAGGTCGAGCTGTTTGAAATATAATATTTTTGTAAAAAAGTTTATACTATTGCCTGATCAATAGCATACCGAGAGACATTTCTACGATAAGATCCGTTAGTGAAGAGGATCCGACTTGCTGTCTTACAGATAGCAGTCCGATCTCTTATACGGAGATCCGATAGAAAACATAGAAATGTTTTATTCTTTATTGGATGCGATCGATAGGATGTAAAGCGGTCGATACATTGCCAACAAATCTTTGGAAGCATCATCGATAAAGATCGGATCGATACGACCGGGTCAAATAGCTTTAGTATTAAAATCAATTATCCGAGGAGGAAATTATGAGGCGATCGAGAAAATACTTTTATGATGGAGATCAGATCTATGACAGTGATAGATCGACCGATGCGGAAAGTTTGGCGGAGCTGATCCTAAACGATCCCCATCTTCCGGAGACTACCGATATCGTGGTCGGTTGCTGGGGGGAGTCCTATGATAACGATGCACAAGCGATCTTGGATAGCTTCGTAGAGAACAAAGAAAAGTTCCAACATATCGAATCGCTCTTTATCGGAGATATGGATCAAGAAGAATGTGAAGTCTCCTGGATCGAGCAGGGAGATTATAGCGAGCTTTGGAAGGCGTTGCCGAAGCTAAAGCGTTTGACGATCAAAGGTTGTAATGAGGGTCTGCAACTTGGAGAGATCGTACATGATCGATTGGAAGGATTTGAGATCATCTGTGGCGGTTTGCGTTCTGAGGTGATCGGTCAGATCGCTAAAGCCAAACTTCCAAAACTTCGTTATCTGAATCTTTATTTTGGTGTAGAAGACTATGGCTTCGACGGAGACATCGAAGACATAAAGGATCTGCTAAAAGCGGACTTTATCAAACATGTAGAATACTTAGGACTTGGAAACAGTGAAATACAAGATGAGATCGTAGAAGAATTTTTCAAACTGGGATCTCTGTTCAATATCAAAGTTCTGGATCTCTCCAATGGGACATTGACCGACAAGGGAGGACAGATCCTCCTGGATCATGCAGAAATGCTCAAAAAGCTGGATAAATTGGATCTGACTTATCATTTCCTTTCGGATGAGATGATGGAGAAATTGAAGAAGAGCGGGATCAATGTGCTATTGGATGACCAACAGGAGCCGGATGAGTACGATGGTGAAGTGTGGGTCTATCCGATGTTGACTGAATGATGCGCATCGTATTGATCGGCAAAGAAGGCAAAAGAAAAGATCATTTTTTTAAGGCGGCTCATGCACAAAAGCTTGAGCCGATCTTTTTAGACCTGCAAGATCCATCGCTCTTTTCCAAGATCGTCCCCGGGGATCGCATCAAGATCGACCCGATCGCTAAATACTCAGTCTATCTGAATGAATTGGACAAGTATCTCCGAGAATATCGATCGACCTTGCAGCGGCTTTCGCTGCTGCCTGATGTAGATTTTTTGAATCACCCCTCGGCGATCCTGGAGACTTTGGACAAAAGGTATTGTAAAAAAGTTCTGCACAGATCCGGAATACCGATCACACCGGTGCTGGATCTTGCAGGGAAAACTTTTGTCGAGCTGCTGGAGTTTTTGAATGCAAAACGCATCTCACAGATATTTATCAAGCCGAACCGAGGCTCCGGAGCGGCAGGTGTGATCGCCCTTAAATTCAATCGAAAGACGGGAGACCTGATCGTGCAAAGCTCCTTGGCAAAATGGGAGCCGAATAGCGACAAGACGGAGAGGAGAGCGAGAATTGTCGAATATGGCAAAGGAGCTGCAATGGCAGACTCTCTTGATGATATCAAGGGAAGAAGGAGCGAGAGTCCGTTACGATGCTCTAAAGCGATCAGACTGCATGATGTTTTTGGGACGGAGTCGTCACGAGATCTTCAAAACTTGTATCAGGAGAAGGAAGCGGGCACGATCATAAGATCCGGATCGTTGGAGAGTTTTGTGCTACAAGATGATCTACAGGATCGATCTCAGAGCATTCTCCCAAAGGATAACTTGCTGTATGTGAATACGAAGAAGATCCGAAGGATGACAGACCGCAAAGAGATCGAAGAGATGGTAAACTTTTTGTTGTCGATGGATGCCGTCATCGAGCGATGGGTCCCGAAAGACAGTATCGATGGCTTGGCTTATGATCTTCGGGTCGTATATCAATTTGGAAAGATCGAAATGATCCAGGCTAGGGGATCCAAAGGCACTGCGATCACAAATCTTCATTTGAACGATCAGGCGATCGAAGTGAAGCTGTCCGAAGTGACAGTCGATCAGATCGATCGCCTTTGTGCAAGCGCGATGAAATGTTTTCAAGGGTTAAATTCAGCCGGATTCGATATCTTATTGGAAAAGAACTCGCTTAAACCCTACATCATCGAGATCAACGGGCAGGGAGATCTGATGTATCGGGATATTTTTTCGGAAAACAGGATCTACCGTGATCAGGTCGAGTGGTTGGGGCGAAGAAGATGATCTATTGGAGAATAGGATGACCAAAGTAAAAGAAGTGCCAAAATTTGTGATCGGCGATCCGAAGAAGGCAAAAATGACCGTGAATATGAATGAAGTAGTGGGGAACTGCGACATTTTGTTTGTCTGTCTCGACACATTGCGCTACGATGTAGCAAAGCAGGAAGAGGAGCAGGGCAACACACCGAATATGAGTCGATACGGTCCTTGGCTGAAATGCCATGCGCCCGGTAACTACACTTTTCCTTCTCATATGGCGATGTTTATCGGCAATCTCCCTTCATTGGCTGAGCCGATCCCTTTGTATGAGAGGGAGCGGTTGTTTGTAGCAAAAGAAAATCAAGGGCTCGGCAAGCTCCATCCGTATTCTTTTGTCTTCGAGGGCAACAGTTTTGTGCAGGGACTCGAGAAGGTCGGCTACGAGACGATCTGTGTAGGCGGAGTGGGCTTTTTTAACAAAAGGACTCCGATCAATCGCATCTTACCGGACCTGTTTATGCGGTCTTATTGGAATACGCGATTCGCCTGTCATATCAAGAAAAGTTTTGAAAATCAACTGGACTTCGTGCAAAAAATTTTATCCAAAATGCCGAAGGAGCAAAAAATATTTATGTATATCAATGTGAACAGCATCCATTATCCGAATTCATTTTATCTGGAGGATGCGAAAGAAGACGATGTCCACACGCATGCGGCGGCTCTTCGATATGTCGATCGTCATATCGTTCGGCTGTTCGATCTCTTTTCCAAAAGAGGCAGTACATTTTGCATTCTATGCTCGGATCATGGGAGCTGCTACGGGGAAGACGGCTATCGATTCCACTGTCATTCGCATGAGATCGTCTGGACGGTGCCATACAAACATTTCTTTATAGGTGAGGATCGGGAGATGGATAGATCGCAGAGAGATCCGGTGGACCAGGGAGGCAAAGATGAGCGAAAGTAATGTCAAAAAAATTATAGGGATCATATTTACTCTGATCGGGCTGGGCTGTCTTTTGATCGCCTTTGGGATCCTGAGAGCGATGCTCCGGGATGGAAATACGATCGATGCATGGATCACTTCTACTATTATTCTTATTATCGGATCGCCTTTCGGTATCATCGGCCTGGTGTTTTTGTACAGGCTTCGTCAGGAAGCGATGAACGAAGATCTCTTGGAAGAGATCGGGATCAGAAAACAGGCTGTGGTCGCTGATCACAAAGCAAGCGAGTACTGGGTGAGCGGAGTGCGATTGTATTCTTTGGTCGTCCGAACGGAGGATGGGGAAGAATATCGATCCGAGGCTTTTGAGAAAATAAAACTCAAGGTGAAATATCCGATCGGCTCGACCGTGGAGCTTTTGCTCCATCCGACGGACAGTAACATCTACCGAGTAGAAGCTTGGGTCGATCGATAGGAGCGATCCGGATGGATCGGATCGAGAACGACAAGCGGCATGGTCCGATCCTATTGTGTGAAGATCCTTTGCGATCGGCTCGTGAAGATCGTAAGATCGTCAAACACCGGATATGGATAGTGCTCCCGCGTGATGCGCCGATCGACCGAGTAAGCGGATCGTTTTTTGAATGTCATACCGCCGGATAAGAGCAGAAGAGGTTATCGAGAACAATGGAATGGAATAAGATCTACACACAATATATGTATAGCTATCCGCATAAAAGTACCTACGAGCGGATCCCCCGTCTCGACCTCTCGCAATGGAAAGATTCTTTTCTGGGACGCGAGATGGGCTTGTATTTCCACATCCCTTTTTGTGAAAGCAAATGTGGATTTTGCAATCTTTTTTCGGTTACCGGGACCGATCATCAGGAGCACGCAAGATACCTTGATGCGATCGAGCGTCATTCGGAGCAGATGCGATCAGAAGTGGATCTGGAGCAGACGAGATTCACTTCATTGGTGCTTGGCGGAGGAACACCGATGATCCTTGCGCCCGATTTGCTGGAGCGGTCATTCCTTTTAGCGGAAAAAGATTATAGATTTGATTTTGAAAAAGGATTTTCGGTGATCGAAAGCTCTCCCGGAGCGATCGATCGTGATAAGCTGAAGATCTTGGAAGATCATTTTTTTAAGCGTTTGAGCATAGGGGTACAATCTTTTATCGAAGAAGAACTCAGGATCTTGGAACGGTTCGAGAAGTTGCCGGAAGTCTATGGCGCGCTTGAAATGATCCGAAAACACAAATTCCGGATCCTCAATCTCGATCTGATCTACGGGATCCCGGATCAGACGGAAAGATCGTTCTTGTACTCTCTCCAAGAAGCGATGCGTTTTGAACCGGAAGAGATTTTTTTATATCCTTTGTATAAACAGCCCAACGCCAGGCTCTATCACAAGTTTGAGATGGATCATCGCTCTCAGTATCAATTGTATCAGATCGGACGCGATTTTTTGAAAAGTCAGGGTTATCATCAACTGTCGATGCGCAGTTTTTCTAAAACGATGGCGCAAAAACCGGATTGCGGCTTCGAGAATACACTATCTCTTGGTTGTGGCGGACGGAGCTATTTTGATGAGCTGCATTTTTGTGAACCCTATGTATCCGAACGATCGGAATGTGAAAGGGAATATCGTGATTATGTTCGGAAAAAAGATTTTTTGAAGGATCTGACGATGTTCATACTCGATCCCGACGAGCGAAAAAGGAAGTATGCGATCAAAAATCTGCTTTATGTGACGGGTCTGTCTGAGGAAGATTATCGGAAACATTTCGGGAGCGAATTTTTGTCCGATTTTCCTTTCGTCAACGAATGGATCGAAAAAGGATATGTTCACCGATCGGAGCGATCGTTTTTGACGGAGGAGGGAATGGGGCTGTCCGATCAGATCGGACCGATGTTTATGTCATCCAAAGTGAGAAAGAAGATGGGCTATGACTAGAGTGTACTATCGAGGACCGATCGATTTTTGCAACTACTCCTGCTCTTATTGCCCTTTTGCAAAGAAAAAATACAGCAAAGAAAAATTGAGGTCGGAGAAGAGATCGCTGGACCGACTTCATCGACAGCTCCAAACGATGGAGCAGGTCGAATTGATGTTTACTCCTTATGGAGAAGCACTCTGCCACTCGATCTGTCAGGAGGCATTGATCCGTTTTGCAAGGATGGACTCGGTAAAAGGGATCGGGATACAGACGAATCTGAGTTTGGATATCGAAAAACTCTTGTTTTTAGGTGAGCAGACGAACGGAAAACTCAAACTTTGGGCGACGTATCACCCCGAGTTCGCAGCTTCGGATGAGTTCGCCGCCAAGGCAAACCGCCTATCGGAGCAGATCGATCTGTCGGTCGGGATGGTAGCTGACGGGAAAAATTTGGATCAGATCCGATCGATGCGGAGCAGATTGAGTCCATCGATCTATCTTTGGATCAATGCGATGGACAGGCGCAAGTACAGATTTGACCGGGAGATGATCGAAAGGCACCGCTCGATCGACCCGATGTTCGGCTTTGAGTTCTATCATGGTCGAAGCGATGCGAAGAATGGATTTGAGCATTGTAATTCAAGTGAGGCTCTTTATATCGACGGCATTCGATATTCTTCGGACTGTTTTTTCAAAAAAGCAAAGGCTATCGGAAGAGACTGTCATGATCATCGGTGCTGCGACTGTTATTTAGGCTACTCCAATTTTTTCCACAGCAAACCGGCGGCTTTTTTTGGCAGCGGTCTGATGTTTCGTGTTCCGCAGAAAAGAAGATATGAGGCAGCGTTCATTGATGTGGACGGCGTGCTGCTCGATGAAAGAGGGCATCGGACAGCAGGCGTTGAGGAAGCACTGATCCTTTTGCAAAGCAAGGCGAAGCTTTATCTTGCGACTGCCCGAAGCTATCGCTCCGCTAAAAAAGCACTGGGAAGCCTCATGCGATATTTCAGCGGAGGCGTATTCTCGGATGGTGCTCTGGTGAGGGACTTTGATAGGAAGTGGGAAAAAAGGAGCATTCTGAATGAGATCCAACTGCGAAAAGTCCTTGCTTCGATTTCCGTTGATGGTGATGGATCGCAAAGAACAAGAAAGGCACCCTCCATCCCTGAGGATGAGATATCGGATCCGAACCGATATAAACAGGAGGATCCCTCGGATGGTCCTTTGGCTGATCGGGAACGAAGATCGCAGAAGATCCTTTGGGAAGATCGGATCGAGGGCGAGCTGCTTCGAGTCCGCGTGCCGATCCCGATCGCGAAGAAGATACAGACGCTCCATGATGCACTCGGAGAAGAAGGTCGGGCGGAGGTCGATCCGGACACAAGACCTGTTCGAGATCCGATCTTGGATCTGAACATCCGGCGATATGGTCGCAAATGCTATATCCGATCGAGAGGATCAAGCAAGAAAAACGGAATACGCCTTCTCATGGAGAACTATCATCTGAAACCGGACGAGGTCCTTTTCATCAGTGACGATCTGCAAGATGAAGAAGTATTTTCATATCTTCCATACACCGTTTCACCCCTTGCGATCGAAGAGGTGGCTCACCTCAGTCATTATCAGCTCGATCTCAAGCATTTGGGCTTTATCATTCGATGAACGGCAGCAGCGAACCTGCTGCTTTTTTTATGCTCTTGTTTTTGAAGAGATCCTGTGTTTTCGATGGATCTTTTGGCGCATTGATTGCGACTGAGCTTTTTTTGAGATATAATAAGAAAGGATCTTTACCGGAAAGGAAATAAAAGATCGACGGGATCTCTCCAACGGATCGGCAAGTGCTACCTTCCGAGAGAGGCTCAAAAGATCTTTGGAATACGATATGATACTACAAGGCAGCGGCTGCGAGCTGATGATCCCGGATGGAGAACTGAGATCCCTCAAGGAGATCGAGCGCAGCATTATAAAAAAATATCGAAAACATCTGTGGTCGCCCTTTATGAAGGCGATCCGAGACTATAGATTGATCGAACCGAATGATCGGATCGCGGTAGCCGTATCCGGAGGGAAGGACAGTCTGGTGATGGCGATGCTTTTTAAGGAATTGCATCGACATACCGAGATCCCGTTTGAACTTCGATTTATCGCAATGGATCCGGGTTTTTATGAGCAGAACAGATCCCAGCTTTTGAAAAACTGTGAGCACTTGGAGATCCCGGTCGAGCTGTTTAAGACCAATATTTTTGAAGTTGCAGGCAAGATCGCCGGTGATGCGCCCTGCTATATGTGCGCCAAGATGCGACGCGGTGCGCTCTATGGCAAAGCCGAGAGTCTGGGATGCAACAAATTGGCACTGGGACATCATTACGATGATGTGATCGAGACTACGATGCTCAACCTTCTTTACGCCGGCTCGATCAAAACGATGATGCCCAAACTCAAATCGCAGAACCATAACGGGATGCAGATCATCCGTCCGCTCTACTATATTCGAGAAGAAGTGATACGCCGCTATACAAGATCCGGCGGGATCTGGGCGATGAACTGCGGATGTGCGGTCGCCGCAGGAAAGATCGCCACGACAAGATACGAGATCAAAGATCTGATCGAGAGTCTGAAAGAAAAAAATCCCAATGTGGAGAAGTCGATCTTCAAGGCGCTTGAAAACATCAACCTCGATGCCTGCATCGCATGGCAGAAGGACGGCGAAAAACATTCCTTCCTCGATGATTTTTAACATGGAAGAGGATCGCCGGCAGAGCTTCAGAAGAGCCGGATACTATCATCCGATAAGATCACCACATAAATGATGGAACAAGGCGGCAGCGAGAGACCTATTCCTTACAAGATATAAAAAATAATAAAGTCACCGAGCGGGACTTCTAAAGGATATCCGTATTAACGGAAGATCCGATCAAAGGAAACGATCGGACCCGGTCAGGTCAAAGCACCGGCGCGATGATCGATCAAGAGAGGGTGAAGATCGATGATCACGGTTGAATACTTGACGTATCGATTCAATTATCATATACTAATTAGAAAACGAGCGAAAGGAGAGGACGATGCGTCAAAGGCTTAAACAAAAAATGGCGATCGCTTTGTGCATCATATCGATCGGGGTATTGCTACACTACAGCTTTATGATATCCGATCATGCAATGCACCACTGCAAGGCGATCGGATGCTCGGCTTGCAAAGAGATCCGGCATCAGAGAGAAATGTTCAGCTATATAAAACTTGTGAAGCCGTGTTGCACGCCCTTAGTGTTTGTCGTCGTCTTTTTTGTCGGCTTTATCGTCAAAAATATCGATCCGGAACATCCTACGCTGGTAGCTAAAAAGGTACGACTGGATGACTAGAGCCCTCTTGGATAGGAAGAAAAATACAGATAGATCCAGGAGGAAAAATGAAAAAAATAATATCATTAATGATCGCTGCTGTTGTGATGATGGGGAGCTTGGGCGCATGTGCGCAAAAAGCGGACACTCCGGCAGAAAATACAAAGAAATTATCCATCGTAACAACGATATTCCCGCCATATGATTTTGCACGTACGATCGCCGACGAAAAGGCTGAGGTCAGTATGCTGCTGCCTCCGGGAGCGGAGAGCCATTCTTTTGAACCAAGCCCTCAGGATATCATCAAGATCCAAGAAGCGGATCTGTTCATCTACAATGGGGGAGACAGTGATACATGGGTGGACGGTATCTTGGAGTCGATGGGAGACAAAGCACCTGCCACATTAAAGATGATGGATGTGGTAAGTTTGTTGGAAGAAGAGATCGTCGAGGGGATGGAACATGACCACGATCACGACCATGATCATGACAAAAATGACGATAAAGATGATCATGACCATGATCACGAAGGAACACATATCCATGCAGATGTGATGGATGAACATGTTTGGACTTCTCCAAAAAATGCGATCAAGATCTCTCAAGCGATCGCAGAGAAACTTGCAGGAGCAGATCCTGAAAATGCAACATTCTATATGGATAACTTTAAAAATTACAAAGAACGATTAACGGCTCTTGATGCAAAATTCAAAGATGTTGTAAGTAATGCTAAGAACAAAACCATGGTATTTGGGGACCGATTCCCGCTCCGATATTTTGCGGATGAATACGATCTGGACTATTATGCAGCATTTGCGGGATGCAGTACCCAAAGTGATGCGAGTGCGGCTACGGTTGCTTTTCTGATCGACAAGGTGAAGAGCGAAAACATTCCGATCGTGTTCCATATCGAGCTGTCCGAGCACAAGATCGCCGATGCGATCGCGGAATCGACCGGAGCGAAGATCGAAATGTTCCACTCATGCCACAATGTATCGAAGGCTGAATTGGAGGGAGGAGCGACTTATCTGTCGTTGATGGAAAAGAATGCGGAGACTCTAAAAGCAGCCTTACAATAGGTGCGTTATGATCGATCTATTCGGAGAGATGATGTCCTATCGCTTTATGGTCCATGCGGTGATCGTCGGGCTGTTCGTTTCAGTCTGTGCTTCCCTGCTGGGCGTGAGTCTCGTACTCAAACGTTACTCTATGATCGGCGAAGGATTATCCAATGTTGGCTTTGGTGCCTTAGCGGTAGCGCTGGCATTTAATTGGTCTCCGCTGAAAATATCGATCCCTGTGGTCGTTTTTGCAGCTTTCTTATTGCTTAAAGTCAGTGAGAACAGCAAGATCAAAGGGGATGCAGCCATCGCTATCATCTCGACGGCTTCTCTTGCCGGCGGAGTGATGGTCGTATCGCTCACAACAGGGATCAGCACGGATGTGTGCAATTTTATGTTCGGGAGCATCTTGGCGATGCGTACCGGCGATGTATATCTGAGTATCGCCCTCAGCATCATAGTGCTTGTGCTGTTTGTTTTGTTCTACAATAAGATCTTTGCGGTGACTTTTGACGAAACTTTTGCACGAGCGACCGGAACGAAAGCTTCTCGGTACAATATGCTGATCGCATTGCTCACTGCTGTCACGATCGTTCTCGGCATGCGGATGATGGGTGCATTGCTCATCTCAAGCCTGATCATCTTCCCGGCACTCAGCTCGATGCGTGTTTTCAAACGATTTCGTGCAGTGGTCATCAGCTCGGCGGTCATCTCGATCTTCTGCTTCCTTGTAGGTATAACGATCTCATATCTTTATGCAACACCTGCGGGAGCAAGCGTTGTGATGATCGACCTTGCGGTGTTTGCGATATTTTTCGTCGCCGGGAAATTGCGAGGTAAAAAATGGCGAGAACATTGATGCTTGCGATGCTGATCATCATCGCATCGCTATCGACAGGCTGTTCAAGCTCGACAGATCGGACGGAGGATCACAAATATCCTGTGGAGAGCCGAAATGAAACATCGGATATCGACAAACGAAATGAAGAAGCCGCACGGGATATCCCCAAAGGAAAGATACCGAACGATCCCAAAGATTCCGTGGATATGAACAAAGAAGAGATCTATATCCGCGAGAAGATGTTTATAACACAAATAAATGATATCTTCTACAATATCGAAGACTATGAAGGCAAGACCATCGCGGTGGAAGGAATGTTTCGTATCTTCCCGGGAGTCGATGGCGGACCGGATATCCCCGTTGTTTTTCGAAATGGTCCGGGATGCTGTGGGAATGACGGTTGGGCAGGATTTTTGCTGCATTATGATGGCGAATATCCCGCGATCGATGACTGGATCCTTGTCAAAGGAACGCCGGAGATCGTCCACACCGAGCTTTACATCCAGCTCTATCTCAATGTGACCAGTTTGGAAGTAAAAGACGAACGCGGTGCAGAATTTGTAGATCAATAAAATAAGCTGAGTGCTCATTGCGACCCTCACGATCCGGAAGATCCGGAAGAAGGGCTGTAAATGAGCCTCAGCTTTTTCTTTTAGTAAGGCATTTCCTTCAGTTTGGGAATGCTTATATTAAAACCTGATAGACAGCATCGAAATATTTTTGCTCCTTATTGGATACGATCGGCAGATCGTCTTAACAAGTATTTAGGGATCTCACTCATAGGAGCGAGGATCGATACTCCGGGTCCAAATAGGTTTCTTATTTATTTTTTATAGACGGCGCGGTCTCCGCCGATCAATTTCAGCCTGGATCGAAGGGCTGTGAGATGCGCCTGCCCGATCGATCCGGTCTTAAGTCGAACGGGGACCTGGACATATTTGATGTGCATCCCGATCGAGGTATCGCCGATATCAAGACCCGCCTTTGCGACGATATGCTCCACGACCGCCGGATCCTCAAAGAGGCGGTATGCTGCGGTCGCCGCTCCGCCACCGGCATTCAGTTGCGGAATGACATTTACTTCTTCCAAGTGATATTTTTCGGCTGCCTTTCGTTCGACGACGATCGCTCGATTGACATGTTCACAGCATTGTACCGCAAGGTAGATCTTGTGTTGTGACAATATTTCCCGGATCGTACGGATCACCGTTTCTCCGATCTCGATGCTCGTTCCTTTGCCGATATGTTCGCCCAGGATCTCACTGGTGCTGCAACCGATGACAAAAATATCGCCCTCCTGCAGCTTTGCGACATCAAGCAATTCGCCCACGGCATCTTTTAATTCCTGTTGGATCTGTTGTATCATGTCTGCTTGTAGGATATCGATGTTCCTTGAAACATGGATATCACATCTCCTTTCTTTGATATTTTTAATGATGGGATCGTATCATCATCCTTCGGATCCCCGATAATAATAGATCGCCAGTTGCGTTCGATCGCGAAGTTCTAGTTTTTCGAGCATGTTTGAAATATAATTGCGTACAGTACCGTCGCTGAGAAAAAGTTTTTCGGCGATCTCGCGATTATTCAAACCCTCTGCGACAAGCGTTAAGATGTCTTTTTCCCGATCGGATAAATGTTCCGGTAAATGATGGGATCGAGAAGGGGTGAGCTTTTTTACGATCTTGGAGTCGTACACGAGCTGGTCGTTCGCGACGGCATTCAGTGCAGGGAGGATCCCGGCGATATTCTGTTTCAGGATATAGCCGGAACATCCCAACGATATGGCTTCATTGATGTAGTCCTCGTCCTGAAAAGTCGTTATAAGCAAGATCTTTGCCTGCGGGAAATCGCAAAGGATGCTGCGCGTCGCCTCAAGTCCGTTCAGCTCATCCATCCGAATGTCCATCAAAAGGATGTCCGGGCGATGGAGCCGGTAGAGGTCGATGGCTTCGATCCCATTGCTCCCCAGAGCTAATATCTCGATCCCGTGTGATTCCAAAATATTTTTTAATGATCCGCGCACCAATGCGTCATCATCAACGATCACGATCTTCATACGATCCCTTTCTTATAGTAGTTATTTGCGCTTGACCGATGGAAGCGGCGATAAAAAACAGCCATCAAAGCCGAATGATCATTTGACCAAGCTGCCGGTCCTCATCTTGGCGGGACGGATCTGCTCTTTTGCAATATGATGTGCACAAAAAATCCTTCGTTATCATAGCCATAGTTCAGATGACCGCCGTATTTTTTGGCAAGATCTTCGATCGAGCGCAAGCCGATCCCCATCTTTTGTGTTTTTTGGATCGATCCGTCCGGAGGATGACCGTCATCCTTCACTGAAAAACTGTAATAATTCTTATGCTCGATCAGTCGTATCCGGATCCGCTCGGCATTGGAGTGCTTAGCCGTATTGGTAAGCGATTCCTTCGTTGCGGAAAGGATGCCCAGCTTCATGGCATAGCTCATCTTCTCATTGGTAAAATGATCGAACCGAACTTGCAGCGGAAAATGATCGATCAGCTTTTGGATCTCTTGTCTGAGGTCCAAAGAGGAGTCGTGAAGATCGTGCAAACTCGTTCGGATATCCTGCATCCCGTTCTGCAATGTTTCCTGGAGGGTCTCCAGTTTTTTGTACTGGTCTTCATCTTTGCAACGCAGCTTGATCGCTTCAGCCTGTAGGATGCAGCTGCTCAGGGCATGACCGACCGAGTCATGGATCTCACGGGCGATGCGGTTGCGTTCGCTCAGGATCGCGATCTCCACCCGATCATTTTGCTCACGATCTCGAAGCTCCATCTTTTTTTCTTTTTCGATGATCTGCTCTCTCAAGTCATCCGATCGCTTCCGATAGATATGGATCCTTTTGTGGTCATTCTTTTCGGTGTACGAAAGATAGATCGCAAGCAGCGACAATGTCAACAGATAGAGCGAATGATCGCCGATCAAAAAATGAGCGATCAGCAAGATCAGACTGCGCCTGCCATAGAAGAAATAGAGATCATAGATCAGTACGGGCAGGAAATACAGCAGATCCGGATAAGCGATGCAGGCGATCACAAAGACCGCGTTGCAGGCGATGCGATACTTCGGCTTCAATATATCCGTTAATAAGGAATGAATACTTGTGACCAACAATATCCGGATATGCTCGAGAGAGTCCACGCCCATGGCAAAAGAACATAATGCAAGCAGCAATGATTTGAGTATGATCATGGATATCTTTCCTATTCTCAATAAGTATAGACCTATTATACCATCTTTTAGTGACATATGTCATATCGATTTGTGATGCTGTTCACTGGAATTTCGGACCGATCCGATCTAAAATAATAAGGAAAGAAGATCCGGCGATGAAAAAGGATCTGTTTTGTACTTGCTTTAGGACGCGAAAGGAGGATCTTTATGATCACGGTAAATAATTTGGTAAAGCGTTACAAGGAATTGGTCGCACTGGATCATATGGATCTTGAGGTACGAGATGGCGAGATCCTCGGACTTTTAGGTCCCAACGGTTCGGGGAAGACCACTCTGATCCATTGCATCCTGTCTCTTCTAAGCTATGACAAGGGAGAGGTGCTGGTGATGGGCGAGAGATTCACTCCCGATACCGATCATATCAAAAGAGAGATCGGGCTCGTACCGCAGGATGTCGCTGTCATGGAGCATCTGAATGTGCAGGAGAACATCGATTTTTTCTGCGGGCTGTATATCGACGATAAGAAAACAAGAAAAAGATATGTGGATGAGGCGATCGAATTTGTCGGACTCAACGACTATCGAAAATTCATTCCGAAAAAACTGAGCGGCGGATTGAAAAGAAGGCTCAACATCGCTTGCGGTATCGCACATAAACCCAAACTGATCTTCTTTGACGAGCCGACGGTCGCGGTCGATGCGCAGAGCCGAAACTTTATCCTGGACGGGATCAAAAGACTCAACGAAGCAGGCAGCACGATCGTTTATACCAGCCACTATCTGGAAGAAGTGGAAGAGATCTGCAGCAGGATCGTGATCATCGACAGCGGACGAAGCATCGCATCGGGAACTTTGGATCAGCTCAAGGACAGCGTTGCGACAGGAGAGAAGATCGTTGTGGAATTCTTACATTTGTCCGACGAGCAGGAAAAAGAACTTCAGAACATCCATGGCTTGATATCCATGGACAAAAGCAAGCAGGAATATCAGCTGCATTTTGAAAAAGGTCGAAACAACTTGATCCAACTGATCGATTTTATAGAAAAAAATAATTTGACCTACAGCAAACTTTATAGCGACAAGCCTTCGCTCAATGATGTATTCCTTGCACTCACGGGAAAGGAGCTGAGAGACTGATGAAAAAGGATCTGACTACATTCGGTTATCTGTTGAAAGATCGACTCCGAACAAAAGATGCCGTCTTCTGGACGATGTTGTATCCGATCATCCTGATCAGTATTTTCTACTTCGGTTTTTCCGGGCTTATGAATGAGAAGTTCGACCCGGTCAAGGTCGGGATCGATCCGAACTACCAATATATCAAGGTATTTGAAGAGGTCGATGCGATGGATGCCCGAACGATGGATCGGGAAGAGGCGGAAGATCTGTTGAGAAAAGAGGAGATCACAGCCTTTATTCAGGAGAACGGGGAACTGCTCTTCTTGGGATCGGGGACTTCTCAAACTCTGGTAAAAGAAATTACCGACTGGATCACGCAGGTAAATGCGCTGATCGAAAGCGGTGCTTCTTACGAAAACCTCCAAATGGAAAGAAATTATATCGAAGTCATCCAACAAAAAGAAGATTACTGGAAGTTGACCTACTACGCTGCGGTAGGAATGATCACGACATATAGCGTCTATGGAGGCATGAATATATCATCCCAAACTTCTCCGAGGATCGCCGTGAGCCCTTTGAAAAAGTCGACGCGCATCCTGTGCTATTTCTGGATCACGACACTGATCAATTTCTTTACGAATATCGCATTGATCTTCTACATCGAACGGATCTTGAGGCTGGGTCTCTTCCCGAGATCATGGGAGAGCTTCGTACTGATCACCTGCGGCAACTTTTTCGGCGTAGCGATGGGGATCTTGCTGGGGCTTCCGAAAAAGATCTCCGATGGAGCCAAGATCGGGATCGCGAGTTCGATATGTTGGTTTTTGGCTTTTTTCGCCGGGATGCTCGGGAGAGATGTTCCAAGGATGCTTTCCAAGTCGGTACCGTGGTTTGAGAAGGTCAATCCCATCGCTATCATTTCAAATAACCTGATGCGGGTGAATATGCTAAGCAGCACCGGTACTTACAGACAAGGCATCCTCATCCTTCTTACACAGACAGTGATCCTTCTGATCGCAGGCATCTTGATCTTGAAAACAAAAAAATGTGAATGCGATCAGTGATCGGGCAACAGACCCTGCCATGTAGGAATAAGATAAATGTTTGTAATACTGCCCCCTTTTTTGATCTCATCGATCCGATCTCTATGCGTGATATTTCTACACATCGGATCGGGAGATCTGTCGGTCGTATCGAATAGATCATGAAAATATTTCTGTGCTTTCGATCGGGCTTTAGTATAAAACGAAAGATGAAACAAAACTTTTCCTACGAAGCTTCGGAAGATCAAAGACCTTTGGGATGATGCGTTTGAAACACATGATCTCTAGGGCATCAAAATTTAAGGAAAGAGGTGCGTTATGAACATCATAAAATATTTTTTCAAAAATGTTTGGGCAAACCGGGCGATGTTCATCATATATATTACTATATTTGCGATCTTACTGTTGATCAGTACTGCGGGGGACACAAAAAACGCGCAGTCTGTATTTGAGGAGACAAAAGCAAAAGTCGGGGTGATCCTGTTGAGTGATGATATGCTTGCGACCGAATTGGTGTCTTATCTGCAAGAGTATGTCGGAGAAGAGGCAAAACTCGCTTATTTGGCGGATGATATTCCAAAGGCTAAGGAGCAGATCTTTATGGGAAATTACGATGCGATCGTACGGATCCCGGAAGATTTTAAGACCCGTTTTGAAAAAGGGGAACAGGCGGTACAGATCCTGTTCAACACGGTGGGATATAGCGGACGATTGGTAGAGAGCCGCGTACAAGGTTTTCTGACTTTCGTGGAAGCGACCAAAGAAAACGGAGAATATCATGTAGATAAAGCGAAGAAGATCCTGAGTGCGAAGACCGAAGTTTCCTTGCTCGAACAGGAAGGGGGACAGGACACGGATCGGGACAAGACATGGACCCGGATCTTTTTCAATAAAGCCGGATATGTTCTGACAGCGATCTATATCGCAGTGATCGGCATGAGTATGACTGACTTTGATCATATCAACACCAAGCAGCGTGTAGCGGTCTCGTCCAAAAAGCTCAAGAGCTTCCAGATCGAGATCTATATCGCTCAGATGCTCGTCGGGGCAATGATAACATTTCTTATCATATTAGTTGCCTTTGCTCTAAAAGGAAGAGCTCTGTTGGAGCAGGAGATCGTGAAATATATCCTCAATCTCTTCGTATTTTCGGCAACGATCATGGCACTGACTTTTATGATCAACGATCTGACCAACAGTAACAGTGCAAAGAATGCCCTGTCCACCATCATATCGATCGGATCGGCTTTTATTTCAGGCATGATCATCCCGCAAGAGATCCTGAGCGACAAAGTGCTTGCAGTCGCCAAATTTCTTCCGACCTACTATTTTGTTTTGATCAACGACAAAGCCGCACCGGAGAGCAGCTTTTTGATCCAAAATCTGTTGATCCAATCGTTGTTTGGTGTGCTGTTTCTTGTGCTGGGCATCTATTTTGCCAAGAAACGACGCGTGGTCGAATGAGCCATCCGGAAGATCGGACATCTCACTTGGAAAACCTTTTACTTTACTATTGACAGAATACGTTTGCATAAGGTATAATCGCAGTTAACAAGAAGTGTGTTACTGTTGGATCAGGCATAAGCTTCCCTAAGACCATAGGGGTAGTTTATGCCTTTTTGTTTTCTGCCGACAGAATATATGACAGGCTTCATGATTTTGAAGAAACGATGTATGGTTTATAGAGGAGTAGATCATGTACCATTTTGTCAGGGTGCTGAATAACAATGCAGTGCTTGCCAAAAAATCGGATGAACAGGAAGTCATCCTGATGGGAAAAGGGATCGGATTTCGTTGCGGAAAAGGAGACGACAGCTGTATCATCCTGCACGAGGATGTCGAAAAGACATTTATTCCGCTGTCGAACAATCTGACCGAGGAATATCTGGATCTGATCCGGCGTGTGGATGAACAGATCCTGTCGGTCTGTTCGGAGATCGTTTTGAAGGCGAGTGAAAATCTCGGAGATCTTCAACCGAATATTTTTATCCTGCTGAGCGTCCATATCGACTTTGCCGTTCGGAGGATCAAAGAAAATATCGTGATCGAAAATCCGCTGATGGATGAGATCGAGATGCTGTATCCGACGGAATATGCGGTGGCGATGGAAGCGAAAAAGATGCTGGAGAAGCAGTTGCAGATGACGATCTGTGATGAAGAAGCGGGCTATATCGCACTTCATCTGCATGCGGCAAGGACCAAGCAGGATGTAAAGGATTCGCTCAGGCGAACGAATCTTCTCCGTCTGTTGTCGGATAAGACGGAAGAACTGCTCAAGATCGATCTGAAAAAAGGTTTTGCCTATCGTCAGTTGATGGATCATTTGCGAGGCGTGTTGGAGCGTGTCGAGAATGATATCAGCGTACACCATCCGCTTTTGATCGAGACCAGGCTCAAACTCGTAAAAGAATTTGATATGGCGACTCATCTCGCAGGGATATTGGCAGAAGGGTCGGGGAAAAAGGTTTCGGAAAATGAGATCGGTTATATTGCTATCCACCTTCATCGGTTGAAGAAGATGGCATTGTAATAGACATTATTTTTTAGGAGGTTTTTTATATGATGAAGCAATTGCAAAAATTGGGAAGATCGTTGATGCAGCCGGTCGCTGTACTTCCCGTTGCTGCGATCCTGATGGGGATCGGATATTATATCGACCCTGCCGGCTGGGGAGGAGGAAGCCCTGCGGCGGCATTCTTTATCAAGGCGGGAGCGGCAGTTCTTGATAACTTGGGTCTGCTCTTTGCGGTCGGTGTTGCCTACGGGATGTCCAAGGACAAAGACGGAGCGGCGGCACTCAGCGGTCTGGTAGGATTTTTGGTCATCACAACGCTGTTGTCACCGGGAGCGGTCGCACAGCTTAGGGGAGTTCCTGTAGAAGAAGTCCTTGCAACGGAAGGTTTTGCCAAAGTAAATAACGGTAACGCCTTTATCGGGATCTTGACCGGATGTGTAGCGGCTTTTGCATACAATAAGTTTTATCAGGTCAAATTGCCGGATGCGCTGGCATTCTTCAGCGGAAGAAGATTGACTCCGATCATGACGGTATTCTTTATGCTGATCACGACCGGTATCATGTACTTCGTATGGCCGATCGTTTACAGCTTGTTGGTAGTATTCGGAACATCGATCTCAGGGCTTGGTGCATTGGGTGCGGGGATCTACGCATTTTTCAATCGCTTGCTCATCCCGACAGGACTCCACCATGCGCTCAACGCGGTCTTCTGGTGGGATACGATCGGTATCAATGACATACCGAACTTCCTAAATGCACAGCCTGCGACATTTGCAGGGGTCACGACCGGTATGTATCAGGCAGGATTCTTCCCGGTGATGATGTTCGGTCTTCCGGGAGCGGCATTGGCTATGTACACGACAGCAAAAAATGATAAGCGAAAAGTAGCGGCATCCTTGTTGCTTGCAGGTTCCGTATCGGCATTTTTGACAGGAGTTACCGAGCCGATAGAATTTGCGTTCATGTTCCTTGCACCGGGGCTATATCTTGTGCATGCTTTGCTTACAGGTCTTTCCGTATTTATTTCGGCAGCTATGGGATGGATGGCGGGCTTCGGATTCAGCGCGGGTCTGATCGACTACCTGCTCAGCCTGAAGAACCCGGTCGCTACCAATGTGTGGATGCTCATCCCACAAGGGATCCTATTTTTCGGTCTATACTTTGCGATCTTCCGTTTTGCGATCGTGAAGTTTGATCTGAAGACACCGGGTCGAGAGGAAGATATCGACGAGAATGAAGGAACAGTATTTGAACAAAATGCTGATTTTTCAACAATGGCAAAAGTGATCTTGGACGGATTGGGCGGAAAAGATAATATCGAATCACTCGAATACTGCATCACCAGACTTCGTGTCAATGTAAAAGAATACACACAAGTTGATGAAGCGAAGATCAAGAAAGCGCAGGTCGCAGGTGTGATCCGACCTTCCAGAACGAATGTACAGATCGTGGTCGGACCACAAGTCCAATTTGTATATGAAGAAGTGAAAAAATTGATGTAATGTTATCGGGGGAGAAGACCTCCCCCTTTGAAGATCCTCTTTGCTTTGAGTATCGCGTGCGGTGCTTGGAGGAGGGAGGATCTTCTCAAGGGATCGGAGAGCGGGATCAAAAAACAGGATCAAAAAACAGGATCCATACGGCGACTTATCGGATCCCATCCTCACGAGCGGTACGATCGACCTGCCCGGGCAACTTACCGATCGCATGGGATGAAGACATTCGATGCTTTTACCGGATCTCGGTATCAGGTCATATTTGGGAAAGACGCTGAAAAGAAGAGGAAGGTCTTTGAAAACAAAAAGGAGAGGCTGGAGATGTTTGATTTTTTTAAGAAAAAAAATAAAAAAATAGAAATTTTCTCGCCAATGAGTGGAGAAGCGGTAAATGTTGAAACAGTGGATGATGCGGTGTTTTCCGGCAAAATGTTGGGAGACGGCGTAGCTGTGATCCCTTCTACCGGTCAGGTGTTTGCGCCGGTCGATGGAACGCTGGTAAAAGTATTCAACACAAAACATGCCTATGCGATCTCAACAGACGACGGCTTAGAACTTCTCATCCATTGCGGGATCGATACGGTCGAGCTTGGAGGCGAAGGATTCATATCCTACAAAGGATCCGGCGATACGATCCGAAAAGGCGAATTGATCGCAGAGATGGACCTGGGATCGATCGCAGCGAAAGGCAAAGATACGGTGACTCCGGTCGTTGTGACGAATTTTCAGGATTTTCATAGACTGATCGCTAAAGAAGGCAAGATCGAAGCCGGAGAACTGCTCTTCAGTCTTGAAAAAAAATGATCGTGATACGATCGTTCTTTTGAGCTATGGACATCACGATCGGTGCGCAAAAGGACCGATGGATCCTTGGGATCGCAAAAAACATATACGATCGGAGGATAGTATCAAAGATCCTCTTACCGTATCGAGATCATTTTGGAGATAAAGGAAACGATGTCCATACAAAGATCCTTTAGGATCGGCAGGCACGGATCTTACCCTTGCGGATCTATCAAAATATGAATGGGAGGAAAACAATGAAATTTACGATCAAAAATGAAACAGGGCTCCATGCCAGACCGGCAAGTCTTGTTGTGGCGGAAAGCAAAAAATATAAGTCGGAGATCACTTTCGTGAAGAACGGTACAAATTACAATGCGAAAAGTATCATGTCCGTGATGGTGATGGAAGGACGATGCGGCGATACGATCGATATCATCTGCGAAGGAGAAGATCGGGACGAAGCGATGAAAGGCATGTTGGCTGTACTGGAAAGTTTGTAAGATGTGATGGACATAAGACTGTGCGGTAGGACCGGCAGTCTTTTTGTTCGGAGAGGCTCTTGTGAAAAAACTCGGCTTGATACTAAAACCCGATAGAAAGCATAGAAATTTTTTCCATCTTTTTACTCAATGTGGTCGATACAGTTCTCCAGCGAATATCGGGAAGTATCCTCCATAGAGATCGGATCGACACGATCGGTCCAAATAGGTTTTAGCATGAGATACTTGAAGAAGTCACGCGGATCCTTTTCGATAGAGAAAGCAGGTAGATATGATGATCGAAGTTTGTGTGGATCGGGTACAGTCTGCGATCAATGCTCAGAAAGGCGGGGCAGATCGATTGGAGCTTTGTCAAGATCTCGCACTTGGCGGAACGACACCGTCCAAAGGGCTGGTCGTTCAAACTCAAAAAAATGTAAGATTACCGATCATGGCGATGATCCGTCCGCGCGGCGGTGATTTTTGCTACGATGGATATGAATTTGAATGTATGCTCGAAGATATTCGGCTGATGAAAGAGCTCCGTGTCGAAGGGATCGTGGTCGGGATCCTCACGCCCGACGGTCGCATCGATATGGAGCGGATGCAAAAAGTGATGGACGAAGCACAAGGGATGGAAGTCGTGTGCCACAGAGCATTCGATATGACGAGAGATCTGACGGAAGCCCTCTTTGATCTTGAAAAACTCGGCATCACAAGAGTGCTCACCGCCGGCGGATATGACAAAGCACCGGATGGCATCGAAAACATCAAACGACTCATTGCAAAAAACTCAAGCATCACCGTTATGCCCGGATCGGGAGTCGGTGCGGAAAATGCAAAATTCTTTGAACAGATCGGAGCAAAAGAGATCCACCTCTCCGGCAAAGTCCGGATCAAAAGCAAAATGCAGTATCAAAACCCCAATGTCGGCATGGGATCCGCAAGCGCGGACGATGAATATACGATCGAAGAAACATCCGTCGAAAAAATAGCTGCCATAAAAGAAATGTTTTAGCGTCTCCGCAGATCTCCTGCGTGCGGAAGACCCATCCTCGGTGGATCGATATCATGACGAGGCAAGAGGGACTGAGGGGATAAATTTTTGATCGTGCCGAGGAAAATTTTCAAAAATATTAAAAAGAGGCTGTCGCAAAACAGATCTCACACAGAATATCGTAGTAAACCGCAGGTTTTTCATCGTATATTTTGTGTAAGGATCGTAAGTTGCAACAGTCTCTTTGTATCTACAGTGTTTCCTTACCCATCTCTTCAAAATCGACTTTCGTAAGATCCGACTCCAAATATCTTGCAAAAGCATAGACGGTGTCGGACAGTCGGTTGACGAATTTGATGACGGTCGGTCTTACATCATCTTCTCGTGCGAGTGCCAAGATCCGTCGTTCGGCGCGTCGGCATACGGTACGTGCGACATGGAGTGCGGCGGATCCTTTGGATGAGCCGGGGATGATGAAGGAATCGACTTTTTCGATCTTGGTGAGATATTCGTCGATCCATCGCTCAAGTGCCTGAATGTCTTCGTCCGTTACGCCGTTCTTGAATTTTCCTTCCTCTTTGGTCGCGAGTTCTCCTGCAACAAAAAACAGTTTTTTCTGTACGCGGAACAATTTGTCACGCACATCGTCATCTTCGACAAAATGGGAAGCAAAGCCCAGATGCGAGTTCAGTTCATCGACCGTGCCGTAAGATTCGACACGGACGGAGTCTTTGCGAACGCGCGTGCCGTCGTATAGAGAGGTCTCGCCTTTGTCGCCCGTTTTGGTATAGATCTTCATACTTTTCTCCTTATATAACGCGAATGCGAATTTTTCTTAATGAGTATATAACCTGAAAGATCATCGAACAAACCCTCTGAACAAAATTCTACAAGATGAGCCAAAAATCATCTTGAGTAAAAAATAATCAAAAACATCGATCCATGCAAAAGCTCATTGATCAAGGATCTGTCTTTGAGAGCGGATGATAGTTCTCCCAATTTGTCAGATCAACATATCGATCGTTTCGCATAGTCTATCGATCGGATCGAATAAAGAATGAAAGTGATCTTTATGCTTTTTATACTGATATCCTTTAGAACTATCACTTATCAATATTTTCATTTTTTATATCTTGTAATGAAGTGGCGCAACCATCACTGCATCGTTCCATCAGAACGGGAACAAGTTTATAGGTTTATTTTATTGGATAATAGTATTATCAGCTTTCAGTACAAGTGGTAGTGCCGGGGGACATCGGTATGAGTGATCGATAAAGATCTACCGGGATCCGGTGTGATGACGGTGTTTGCGAAAAGCCTTTTGACCTCGGTCATGCTATAGAGATCTTTGCACGGAAACATACAAATTTTTGATATGAGCCGAGGGCAACATCATTGTAAAAATCAAGGCAATCCGTTATAATTTATAATAGTGTTTTTATGGATCTTTGATGCGGAAAAGAGGGAGGATATGGAAAATTTGATAGAAAACAAAAAAGCGGTCCGATTGACGCAGATGACCCGTTCTTCGGGCTGAGCGGCAAAAATTTCGCCAAAGGATTTGGCGATCGCGTTGACGGCGATCCCGAAAATGGTTTCGGAAGATCTGATCGTCGGACTGGAAACGTCGGATGATGCGGCAGTGTATCGCATCTCGGATGAGAAGGCGATCATTTTGACGCTGGATTTTTTTACGCCGGTGGTGGACGATCCGTACACTTTCGGCAAGATCGCGGCGGCAAACTCGCTGTCGGACATCTATGCGATGGGCGGAGAGCCGGCAGTGGCGATGAACATCGTTTGTTTTCCGCAATGCTTGGATATGAACATCCTCAAAGAGATCATGCGCGGCGGTGCGGAAAAGGTCATGGAGTCGGGTGCGGTACTCGTCGGCGGTCATACGGTCGATGACAACGAGCCGAAATACGGTCTGTCGGTAACGGGGATCGTGCATCCGTCCAAGGTTCGTGCCAATGCGGATGTGAAGCCGGGCGATCTGCTGATCCTGACCAAACCGATCGGAACGGGCATCATCAATACCGCGATCAAAGGCGAGATCGCCGGTCAAGAGGACTATGAAGAAGCGGTCGCGGTGATGGAATATCTGAACAAATATCCCGCTGAAGCACTTAGAAAGATCGATGTGAACGGCGTGACGGATGTGACGGGATTCGGGCTTGTCGGGCATGCGATCGAAATGGCGGAAGGCTCGGGTGTCACGATCGAACTGTTCGCACAGGAAGTGCCGATGCTCAAGAGCGCGAAAAGTCTTGCACAAATGGGGATCATTCCGGCGGGAACGTACAGCAATAGAGACTATTTCGGAAGTCGCGTGTCTACAGAGGAAGACGTGGAGCGAAGCGTGCTCGATGTGCTTTACGATCCGCAGACTTCGGGCGGGCTTTTGATCTCCGTGTCGGAGGACAAGGCGGAGGAACTGATCGAAGAGCTGAAAAAAAGCAAAGCGATGTGCTACGCGATCATCGGGCATGCGATCGAACAAGAAGAACATGCACTGAAGATCCGTAACCGAAGATAAATAACTTCATACTGATATTTTTTCGAATCGATATCAAACGACGATCGGTTATAGCTTGTAGGGGATACCGGCAGCAGGTCACGGATATAGGACCTCCCTGGGGTCATCATCCCGTTTAGCTCTACAGAGAGCTTGCCGAAGACCCTTATCGCTATGCCTAAAGATCGGGTCGGATCCGTGGTCTTGACGCTGCATCATTTTATCGGAACGGCAAGGTAGATCGTTTGATGGGATAAAAGTATCGATATGCGAAAAAGATCCTTGCAGGAAGATCTGCCGAGGGATCATGATTTTTTCAAAGAGGCAAGGATCCTATCGTAAAATCCTTGTCTTTCTTCAAAATAGGAAAGTCGGTGAGGGTGACTCTACCGGAGGATGAAAACGAAAACTGAAATGGGAAAAGAGGAGATTATGTCAAAAGATCTATTGCGAAATTTGCCCAAAGTGGATGAACTTCTTCAAAACGAAAAAATAAAAGGATCGAGCCGAAAACTGGATCAGGAATATCTGGTCGCGATCATTCGGGAAGAGATCGATAAGATACGATTTTCGATCTTGGAAGAGACTTTTGAAGAAGATCATATCTGTGTCGATCGGATCGTGGAAAATATCTGCACCCGATCGCGAAAGGAATTTGACTTCGGTCTCAAAAAGATCATCAACGCAACGGGTGTGGTGCTTCACACGAACTTGGGTCGCGCTCCGATGCCCAAGGCGGTCAAAAGTGCGCTCGATGATATTTTGTACGGTTACTGTAATTTGGAATATGAGATCGACAAAGGCGTACGCGGCTCGCGCCATGACCACCTCAAAGAGCTGATCCGAAAGCTCACCGGTGCGGAAGATGTGATCGTCGTGAACAACAATGCGGCTGCCGTCATGCTCGTGCTTTCCACGATGGCAAAAGGAAAAGAAGTGGTCGTTTCAAGAGGCGAACTGGTGGAGATCGGCGGCTCGTTCCGCATTCCGAAAGTGATGGAACACAGCGGCGCCATCCTCAAAGAAGTCGGCAGTACGAATAAAACGCATCTGCAGGACTATGAAGAAGCGATCGGCGAAAATACCGCCGCGCTGATGAAAGTGCATACCAGCAATTTCAAGATCATGGGATTCACCGACAGCGTTTCGATCAAAGACCTCAGACCCCTTGCCGACAAATACGATCTGCCGATCATCGACGATCTGGGAAGCGGCGTGTTTTTGGATCTGAGAAAATACGGACTCTCCTATGAACCGACTGTCGGAGATTCGCTGGCAGCAGGTGCCGACATCGTGACCTTCAGCGGAGACAAATTGATGGGCGCGGCGCAATGCGGTGTGATCGTCGGAAGATCAAAATATATTTCCAAAATGAAAAAAAATGATCTGCTTCGTGCGCTGCGTGTGGACAAAATGACGATCACGGCACTGACGGCAACGCTCAGCATGTATCTCGACAGCGAAAACATCGAGCAAAATGTGCCCGTGCTGCAAATGCTCAGCCAAAACGAAGAACAGCTGAAAGCCAAAGCACAGCGACTATATGACTTGATCCTGCAAAAAGACCGATCGCTCAGCGACCGGATCGAGATCGTTGCCTGCCGGTCCATGGTCGGCGGAGGATCTCTGCCGATGCAGCTGATGCCGAGCTACGGGATCAAGATCAAACCGATCGGACACAGCACGAGCAGATTGGAACAACAGCTCCGCATCACCGAGCCGCATGTGGTCGGCAGAGTCGAAGAAGACCACTATCATCTCGATGTACGGACGATCTTTGACGAAGAGATCCAGATCGTCGCCGCAAAAGTGGCGGAAGCGTTGAGCACATCCGGATCATTTTAGACGAGAGGACTGTTTTTCAAATATATTTGGGAGCTTTTAACAAAAAAAATACAATGAATACAGAGGATGGATCTATGAAACATATCATCATCGGAACGGCGGGGCATATCGACCACGGCAAGACCACGCTGATCAAGTCGCTGACCGGTATCAACACCGACCGCCTGAAAGAAGA
>JAUMYO010000025.1 GCA_030528605.1 Peptostreptococcaceae bacterium
ATAATTTCTTAAAAGCTCCGGAGCCGGTTATTTTTCTCGAAGGATTTTGATCGACTCGATGTTGTTGTAAAATGTTTCTGTTCATAATTTCTTTTCCTCGTAGAATAAAGTAGTAGCATCTAATGCTTTTTCCCTAAAGACGATATACTGCAATCTTTAGAATACTGTAGAAAGACTCTTCTTTATTAAAAAACGGACTATCAAAACAAATGTTCTTTAGTCCGATTATGTCATCCGTATTCTGAGTAGAAGAGACTTTGATTTTTAATATTCGGTTTTGTGTTTTTAATTTACCTTATGCTGAGTACGAATTTTGTTTCAGCAAATTTATCAAAAAATGATCTCTTGATCCTGAATCATCTTATCTGTTCTACCGCTAATATCATAAAGAACGATTTTCCTTAGGATTTATTTGGATATCGTTTTCTTGTGTTTTGATTATATCATATTCAAATATTTTTTAGCAAGATATTTCAAATAATAGAGACTATCCAAAATGCAAAAAATTTTGCTCTCTTGTGTGAAAAATGATATAATAAAAGAGGAAAAGGGATGCAAAAGCGGGAGTTTTTTTGCAAAAAAGGAGTACGATATGAAATTGAGAAGCTACAAGAAGCTTTTCCTGGAGATGATCGAGAACATCCATGAAGGAGTGCATGTGATCGATAGCAAGGGAAAGACCATCTATTATAACAATCGGATGGAGGAGCTGGAGCAGCTGACGGGCAAAGAGGTGATCGACAAACCTTTCGATACGGTGTTTGAAAATGTCAACGACAGTACGATGCTGCGTTCTTTGGAGTCGAAGGAAAAGATCAAAGATGAATTACAGACCTATATCAACCGCTACGGAAAACAGGTGACGACAGTCAATACGACCATACCGATCGTCGAGGATGATGAAGTGATCGCAGTGATGGAGATCGCGCAGAATATTACGAGGATCCGGGAGATGAGCGATACGATCCTGGAGCTTAGAAGCGCGAAAAGTAAACCGGAAAAGATCACGAGCCAAAGTATCCGTCGATATTCTTTTGATTCGATCATCGGAAGGAGCGGTGCGCTTTCCGGATCGCTGCGGATCGCTCAGAAGGCAAGTCAAAACGATGCTTCTGTGTTCATCTTTGGCGAGACGGGCACGGGTAAAGAGATGATCGCTCAGAGCATCCATTATGACGGGATACGAAAGGAAAAACCTTTTATCGCCCAAAATTGCGCCGCGATACCGGAAGCATTGCTCGAAGGGATCCTTTTCGGGACAGCCAAAGGGGCTTTTACCGGGGCGGTGGATCGGATCGGTGTGTTTGAGCAGGCGAACGGAGGGACTTTGCTCCTCGATGAGATCAACTCCATGCCCTATGAAACCCAGGCGAAGCTGTTGCGAGCATTGCAGGAAGGCTATATAAGGCGGGTCGGGGGGACCAAGGATATCCCGATCGATGTTCGGATCATCGCGATCAGCAACGAGAGCGCGGAAGAATTGCTTAACGGAGGCGGATTTCGAAAGGACTTGTATTACCGTCTGAATGTCATCAATATCGATGTGGCACCTCTCAGAGAACGCAAGGAGGACATCCTTCCTCTGGCGGAGAGTTTTGTAAAAAAATATAATCTCCTGATGGGGAAGAGTGTGTGGATGATCTCCGACCGGGCGAAGGAGATGCTGATGCGATATCATTATCCGGGAAATGTTCGCGAACTGGAGAATATGATCGCTCGGGGGATCTCAATGATCGACGATGAGCATGTGCTGTCGGACGGTATGCTCGATCTGCATGAAACGGAGGCACTTTCGGTCCGAGGGGTCTTGGAGCCGGATCTGGAAAAGATCGGTCTGGATGCCTATCTTGAGATGCTGGAGAAGAACATCATCGCTCAAAAGATGCAAAAGAACGGTGATAATATATCAAGGACCGCTCAGGATCTGGGGATCAAAAGACAGACGCTCCAGCATAAGTTGAAGAAGTATGGATCGCGATAGATCGTTTTGAAATGCCGGTGCTGAAGGATATCGGGATAAGAGTCATCCTTTCGAGCGATGGCAAATTTGACGGACATCCATCTTGCTTTTGTATTTTGGGAGAGGATCTGCCTAGGGTGCAGAAGGGGGATGAGAAAGATCGAATGATCGTTACCATTTCTAAGGACTGAAAAACGATCTAACAAAAAATAAGTGAAACGCAAATTATTTTGCATTATGGATGCAAAGTGATTTGCGTTTTTTGATAAAAAGCGGATCGAAAAAGTTTTTCCCAAAGAAAGAGAGGCTTGATCTCGCAGATCATTTTATTCTATAAAAATTTTGCCGGTAGAAAAAACGCTCCGATCTTGAGATCGGGCAGACCGAACGATCGAAGGTCAAAAAAGTCGAGCGAAACGATGAAGGGACGTGATAAGAATGATTTGATCACCCGGATGACAGGGGATGATCCGGAGGGGAGATCGATCTTTCCTCAAAACCGATCCGGATCGGAAATACAGGAAGTCAAAAAAATGTTTTCATAAGAATTTTTTGGCACGAAAATTGCTTTATATAATATCGTAAAATATTTTTTATGATTTAGGAGGGATTTTATGCAAAACGTAAAAGTGATCATCTGGGGACTTGGAGCTATGGGAGGCGGAATGGCTGACATGCTTCTAAAGAAAAAAGGAGTAGATATCGTTGGAGTTATCGGTCGAGGCAAAAAGATCGGCACAAGTATGTACGATTACATCAAGACTGAAAGAGGAGATCGCCCGGATGTATTGATCCAATCAGAAGAAGACCTGTTGAAAGAAAAAGCTGCGGACGTAGTTCTTCTTTGTACAGACTCTTTTACAAAAGATGCTTTTCCAAAGATCAAAAAGATCGTTGAAAAGAAAATGAATGTCGTTTCTTCAGCAGAAGAGATGGCATATCCTCAGGCGCAATCTCCTGAACTTGCTGCCGAAATGGATAAATTGGCGAAAGAAAACGGCGTATCCATCCTAGGAACAGGGATCAACCCCGGTCTTATCATGGACCTTCTTGTAGTCGTGATGACTGGATGCTGCGAAGAAGTAGAGCATATCGTATCAAGACGAGTGAACTCACTTTCTCCGTTCGGACCGGCTGTAATGCATGAGCAAGGTATCGGTATCACAGTAGATGAATTCAATAATGGCGTGAAAAACGGTACTTTGGCAGGTCATGTCGGATTCCATGAGTCGATCCAAATGATCACTGATGCGATCGGTTGGAAACTTTCTGCTCCGGTAACACAATCGATGGAGCCAATCGTGACCGATGTGGATCGTAGATCGCCTTACGGGTTTGCTAAAGCCGGCGATGTTGCAGGTTGTGCAATGAAAGGATTCGGATATGTTGACGGTGAGCTTAAGGTAGAGATGGATCATCCTCAGCAGATCGAGCCGGAGCAAGTCGGTGTTCAAACCGGTGACTATGTGATCATCAAAGGAACTCCAAATGTAAATATGGTCAACAGTCCGGAAGTTCCGGGAGGGATCGGAACGATCGCGATGTGCGTCAATATGATCCCTCAAACTATCAATGCATCTCCGGGACTAAAAACAATGATCGATCTTCCGGTTCCTAGAGCGATCATGGGCGATATGAGGGATCTGATCGATCCGGAAAGAAAAGTTGTAAAATAATTTTTGAAAGATCTTAAAGAGGCAAATAAATAGGGTCTGAGATCGCATGGGTCGATGCTGATGTCGAGGAAAATTGACAAGGCGGTCGATCCTGCGGTCTTTCAGAAGGTCATATCGTTTGCTTTTTAGAAAATATGGGATGCAAACAGATCGCGAAGATGCGATCAGCGCACTTCATAGGAGGTTAAAATGATTAAAAAAGGCGAATGGGTCATCATCCATCGAAATATATTGACACCTGCGGAAAGAGCACCGCAAGTTCCCGATGATACAAAAAAAGTGCCACTTGAAATGTGGGTCAAAGGTCATCTGAATCATGATGCAAACATTGGAGATGAAGTGGAGATCACGACATTGACCAAGCGCATCGAGAAGGGGACTTTGCTTGAAGCAAACCCTTACTACAAACATGATTTCGGCGTGTTCGTTCCGGAGCTCCATAAGATCAATGAGCAGGTGCGAGATATTCTTTTCGGAGGTGATCGATAATGAGCAGAGATAACAGCTATCAAGCGGTCATGGCTAGAAAGCCTGAGATCATGAAATCGGCAGTAGGGATCGACTACAGCGTATTCGAAAGCGGTTCGATCGCTTTTGATTACGAGCGTATGATGAAAGAGACCGGATATACTTTGGAAGAAATGCAAAATATCCAGTACTCGACAGGTGTAGGTAATACACCGATCCTGGAACTGAAAAATCTTACGGCGCTTGCAAGAAAATTTGCACCGGAAGGAAAAGGTGCTCGGATCTTTATCAAGGACGAGGCGGCGAACCCATCCGGTTCATTCAAGGCGAGAAGAGCGGCAAATGCCGTATATCATGCAAAGAAATTAGGCTACAAAGGAGTTATCGCGGCGACCAGCGGAAACTATGGTGCGGCGGTCGCTTCTCAGGCGGCGATGGCGGGACTTCGCTGCATCATCGTTCAGGAATGCTACGATTCCAAAGGAGTCGGACAACCTGAGATCGTAGAGAAGGCAAGAAAATGTGAGGCACTCGGAGCGGAAGTCGTTCAGCTTTCCGTCGGACCGGAGCTGTTCTATACCTTCTTGCTTCTATTGGAAGAGACCGGATACTTCAATGCTTCGCTTTATACACCTTTCGGTATCGCAGGGGTAGAAACATTGGGCTATGAACTGGCGATGCAGTTCAGAGAGCGTTACGGCAAGGATCCGGATGTCGTCGTTTGTACGAATGCCGGCGGAGGAAACCTGACCGGAACGGCGCGAGGACTTCAAAAAGCAGGTGCAAAAAGTATGATCGTCGGTGCGAGCGTAAACCTCAAAGGGCTTCACATGGCATCGGACGAGCAGTTCAACAAAAAATCCTTCACCACCGGACATACGGGATTCGGGATGCCGTTCTCAACATGGCCGGATCGATCGGATGTTCCGCGTTCGGCAGCGAGACCGATGCGTTATATGGACCGCTATGTGACGATCACTCAGGGCGAGGTGTTCTATATGACCGAAGCGTTGGCATCGCTTGAAGGGATCGAAAAAGGTCCGGCAGGGAACACTGCACTTGCGGCAGCATTCTCTTTGGCACAGGAGCTGGATCGGGATCAGATCATCGTCGTTCAGGAGACGGAATACACCGGAGCAGGAAAACATGTTCAGCCGCAGCTTGCTTTTGCAAAACAAAACGGCATCGAAGTGAAATTCGGTGATCCGAGAGAGGAAGTGCCGGGCAAGAACATCGTTCTTCCGGAAAGTCCCGCTTTGATCCAAGCGAAGGATCTGGATATGGCAAAACTGAGAAAGTCGTTGATCAAGAATGCGATCGAGAACACAGGAAAAACTCCGACGGAGGAAGATATCGAGTTCCTGGCAAAAGAGACAAAGACCGATGTGGCATTTGTTAAAGCGGCTTTGGATGAGTTGAAATAGTGGAAAAATATATCATGAAATGGCGGTCGCGACATTTTGCGATCGCCGACGATCCGTTACAAAAGGAAATTTGGAAGGAGATGTAATAAATGGCAGTAAAACGTGCAGATGATTTTATGCAAAGAAGAGCACATCTGGCAAACTTGAGCGATCAGGAGCTTTACGAGCGTTTTTGGTCGATCGTGGGCGACATCGTGGATCCTTTGTTGGAGCTTGGGCAAAAGAATACTTCCCCGGCGATCGAGCGGTCCGTTCTGCTTCGCATGGGATTTTCTTCGATCGAAGCAAAAGCTATCGTGGATGGAGTGATCGATAGAGGCTTGATGGGAAAAGGTGCAGGACATGTCGTATATAAGCTGGCGAAGGAAAAAGGGATGAGCGTTCGAGAGGCGGGCGTTGCACTTGCGTCAGGAAAGATGTGGCAAGATGTCGTCGACTTGTTCAAAGGAGGTAACAGATAATGGATATGCTAAAGCCGAATGAAAAACTGAATATCGAGAATATCCTCAAAGACTTGGAGTCCTACAGACCGAGAAGACGTGGCTGGACTTGGCGAGAGTCTTCAAAAGGCGAGCAGCAAGGACCATTTACCTTCCTTGATCAGAGCAAGCCGCTTGAAAATTCTATTCCGCTACCATCCGCAAAATACTTTGAGAATATCGATCCGCAGCCGGCACCGGTCATCACGACCGAGATCGCATCCGGACGATTCGAGGACGATATCCGACGAATGAGGATGGCGGCATGGCATGGAGCGGACCACATCATGGTCATCCGTACCGCAGGACAGTCTCACTTCGACGGACTGATCGAAGGAACGCCGCAAGGGATCGGTGGGGTGCCGATCACGAGAAAACAGGTCCGTGCACAAAGAAAAGCACTCGATCTGATCGAAGAAGAAGTCGGCAGACCGATCAACTACCACTCCTATGTATCCGGTGTAGCAGGACCCGATGTTGCGGTCATGTTTGCCGAAGAAGGGATCAATGGAGCGCACCAGGATCCGCAATACAATGTTCTTTACCGAAATATCAATATGATCCGCTCCTTCGTGGACGCCTGTGAGTCCAAAAAAATCATGACCTGGGCGGACATCGCACAGATCGACGGAGCGCACAATGCGAATGCAACGGCGCGAGAAGCTTGGAAAGTTATGCCTGAGCTTATGGTACAGCATGCGATCAACTCGCTGTTCTCCCAAAGAGTCGGGATGAAACCATCCAATATCTGTCTATCGACAGTACCTCCGACCGCACCGCCGGCACCTTGTCTATATCTGGACTTGCCTTATGCGGTAGCACTTCGTGAGATCTTCAAGAACTTCCGTATGAGAGCACAGATGAATACGAAGTACATGGACTCTTCCGTTCGTGAAGCGACCGTTACTCACGTACTCAACATCCTGACATCCAAATTGACCAGCGCGGATATCCAATCCACCATCACACCGGATGAGGGACGTAACGTACCATGGCATATCTACAATATCGAAGCACTTGATACAGCAAAACAGGCATTCGTCGGAATGGACGGCTTGATGGATATGATCCAGCTGAAAGACGAAGGCGTGCTACGCGATAAAGTACGAGAGATCAAAGAAAGAGCGATCCTCTTCCTGGAAGAGATCCGCGAGACCGGCGGATTCTTCAAAGCGGTAGAAGAAGGATTCTTCGTTGACTCGGGATACTATCCGGAGCGTAACGGAGACGGTATCGCAAGAAAGATCGAAGGCGGAGTAGGAGCCGGAACGGTCTATGAGCGTGACGAAGACTACTTTGCACCGGTAACGGCGCACTTCGGATACAACAATGTTGCGCAATATGATCCAAATGCAGTCGATGATCCGGCATCGTTGATCGGCGGATGTACTTTTGAAGATCCGAACAAGATCATCTTCATCGATGAGTTGGACGAAAATGACAATGTTCATGTTCGTATGAAAGAGACCGAAGAACTTCGCAAGTCTTCCTTGATCAAGCCGGAAGTCGAGTGGATGGGCGACGGTACCGTTCTGCTCACGATGTTCCTGCCGACGTCAAAGCGTGTCGCGGAATTTGCGGCACTTGAGTTTGCGAAAAAGATGAATCTGGAAGATCCGGAAGTCATCTCCCGTGAGATCATGCAGAATGCAGAAGGAACCAGAGTCGAGCTCAAAGGACGCGTAGGCTTCACCGTGGATATCGATTCCCTTGTGATCCCGCCGGAACCTGAAGTGATGTCCGACGCGGAGATCCGTGCCGATATCGAAGAAAGACCGATGAAGATCGTAGGAGCTACTGTCGGAGAAGATGAGCATTCCGTCGGACTTCGAGAGATCATCGACATCAAACACGGCGGTATCGAGAAATACGGTATCGAGGTACACTATCTCGGAACATCCGTACCGGTCGAAAAACTTGTCGATGCGGCGATCGAGCTCAAAGCGGATGCGATCTTGGCATCGACGATCATCTCCCATGACGACATCCACTACAAGAACATGAAACGCATCCATGAGCTTGCGGTGGAAAAAGGGATCCGTGACGATGTGATCATCGTAGCCGGAGGAACGCAGGTAACTCCTGAGATCGCTGTGAAGCAAGGCGTTGACGCAGGATTCGGACGAGGATCCAAAGGAGTCCATGTTGCGACATTCCTGGTGAAGAGAAGAAAAGAAATGCTGGAAAACAAATAAAAGGATATAAAGATGAAAATAGACGTATTGGTTGCTGAGATCGGTTCGACCACCACCGTCGTGAATGCGTTCAATGATATCGCTACCCCTGACCCCAAATTCGTGGGTCAGGGGCAAGCGCCGACCTCCGTATTGGATGGCGATGTGCGGATCGGACTGCGGGGAGCGATCGACGATCTGGCAAAAAATTTGGGAGCGGACAAGATAGAATACGATGAGATGCTCGCGACCTCGAGTGCGGCAGGGGGTCTTAAGATGACCGTCCACGGTCTTGTTTATGATATGACCGCAAAAGCTGCGAAAGAAGCGGCGCTCGGCGCAGGCGCGATCATCCATCAGGTCACCGCCGGAAAGCTCAGACGATCCGATCTGAAAAAGATCCAAGAGATCAAACCGAATATCATCCTCATTGCCGGCGGCGTAGACTACGGCGAAAGAGACACGGCACTGTATAATGCCGAGCTGATAAGCGATCTGGGACTCAATATCCCGATCATCTATGCAGGCAATATCGAAAACCAGGAAGAGATCAAGCTGATCTTTGAAGAACAGCACGCAGGACAAAAACTATATATCGTCGACAATGTCTATCCGAAGATCGACGAACTGAATGTGGAACCGACTCGAAGGGTCATCCAGGATGCCTTTGAAGATCATATCATCCATGCACCGGGAATGGAGCATGTGAGAGATATGGTCAACGGACCGATCATTCCGACGCCCGGCGCGGTCATGCAGAGTGCCAAACTGCTCTACGAATACCTTGGCGATCTGATCGTACTTGATGTGGGCGGGGCAACGACCGACCTTCACTCCGTAACGATCGGATCGGAAGAAGTATCCAGGATCCTGATCCATCCGGAGCCGACGGCAAAAAGGACCGTCGAAGGAGACCTTGGCGTATATGTCAATATGCCGAATATCGTCGAGATGATCGGTCCGGACCGACTGAAAGAAGAACTGGATATCGATGTGGACAAAGTGATGGCGGAATACAAGGCCATCCCGAAAAATAAAGAAGAAATCAAATTTGTTGAAAGGCTGACCGTCGAAGCGGTGCTCAAAGCAGTCGAACGCCACGCAGGAAAATTACGCTATGTATATGGACCGTCCGGTCGAAGCACCTTAGCGGAGGGGAAAGACCTTTCACAGATCAAATATATCATCGGGACCGGCGGTGCGCTGACCAGATTGCCGCATCGCGTAGAGATCATGAAGCTGATCGCTATGGACAATGAGTCCGGCATGAAGCTCTACCCAAAACCGGAGGCAGAGATCCTCGTTGAAAATGACTATATCATGGCATCGCTCGGCGTGCTCTCCAAAGCGCACGAAGAAGCGGCGGTCAAGCTGCTTGCAAAAAGCCTCAGGATCGAAATGCCGGAGAAAAGGAGAAAAGAAGATGTATCCGAGACTGATGATCGATCTGTCTAAGATCAAAAACAATGTTCGTGTGATGCGCGAGTTGACCGACCGAGGAAAAGTCCAACTCGGGATCGTGACCAAATCCTTCACCGCTGATCGTAAGACTGTCGAAGCGGTAGTCGAACAAGGCGTCGACCTTCTTGCCGATGCACGGATCAAAAATATCAAAGGATATGCCGACCTCGGCGTTCCGACCCTTCTTCTTCGCATCCCGCAGCCTTGTGAGATCGAAGAAGTGATCCGATATGCCGACATCAGTTTGAATTCCGAACTGTCGACCATCCGAAAGATGGATGAAGAAGCGAAAAAACAAAACAAGATCCACAAAGTCGTGATCATGATCGACCTCGGGGATCTTCGTGAAGGGATCTTCTACGAAAACGAAGAAGAGATCCTCAAGACGGCAGAAGCGATCCATCAGCTCCAAAATATCGAGCTTTATGGTGTAGGCGTCAATTTGACCTGCTATGGAGCGGTCATACCGAAGAATGATAATCTATCGATCCTCGTCGAACTTGCACGCAAGATCGAAAACAAACTGGGCATCAAACTCCAGATGATCTCCGGAGGAAACTCCAGCTCGATCTACCTGATCGACAAAGGTGAATTGCCGGAGGGGATCAACAGCCTCCGTATCGGAGAAGCCTTCATTCTTGGGAATGAAACAGCCTATGGTGCAAAAGTCGAAGGAACGGTAGACGATGCGGTCATTCTGCAGGCACAGCTTGTTGAAGTGAAACACAAACCGACTCTGCCGATCGGAGAGATCGGAAAAGATGCCTTCGGGCAAGTACCATATTACGAAGACAAAGGGATCGCAAAAAGAGGGATCCTTGCACTTGGAAAACAGGATACCGACCCGGACAGCATGACACCGCTCGATCCGAAAGTGGAGATCATGGGCGGAAGTTCGGACCATACCATCGTCGATCTGACCCATTCCGACAAAGACTATCAAGTCGGAGACATCGTCGAATTCAAACTCGGCTATGGCGCATTGCTCAAACTTTTCACCAGCAGTTATGTAGATCGGGCTTATCGCTGATACTTTATCCTTTAGAGCCCGCATTTATACTATTATTCTTTTGAGTTATGGATATGCACGATCCGTGCTTCGCAAAAGATCTAACGAAGTGGTTGCAAAACAGATAGGACCACATCTATCGAAAAATAGTATAACAACGATCTTTGATAGCTTGGAGAGAAGAAGAGCTTATCATTTCTCCGCTCCATCGGAACGGGAATGTAGATGCTCGTTTTATTGGATGACGGTACAAGATCATCGGAACTTCTAGGGTCGTTCTCAAAAGAAAGAAATAGCTGAATAAAAAAAGAGTGATCACACCGCCGAAACAACTTCGGTCAGGAGCGGTCACTCTTTTTTTTGATCCGATATTGATACTGAAACCCGATCGACAGCATAGAAAAATTTTTGCGCCTTTTGATACGATCAGCTGATCGACCTAACAGATATTCAGGAATATCACGCGTAGAGATCGGATCGATACTCTAGATCCAAATATGTTTTAGTATAAATACTATTATCCGGTAAGATCACCACATAAATACATTTCTGTTCCGATAGAGCGGTGGGGGCACCATTCCTTAGGATCTATAAAAATAAAAATGTTGCCACGTGGTGGGTCTAAAGGATATCAGTATAAAGAATAAAACCGGATAGAAAGCATCGAAATATTTTCACTCCTTATTGGATAATAGTATCAAATGCTTGAAATACATTGCAAGATGTGGTCTGACGACCTGATCGATGTCAAGACTACTGCCCAAAGATCCTAATAAATTCGATCATATCATTCTAACAAGAGAAAAATTTTTCTACAACAACTTGATACTATGAAACAAAAAATACAGCATAGCCATAAACAGGGATGCTTGGTATAATAAGGGTATTACATCCTTGCATTTTTCTTTGTTGTAGGAGAGGAGGTGGAATATGCGTGCCAAAATCATGATCGTGGATGACAGCGATGATATTCGCGAAGTTGTCGCGCTGCTTTTAACGAATGAAGGATATGAGGTCGTCGTGGCGGATAGTGGAGAAGAAGCTCTCCGTTTATTAAACATACATCAAAACACGGACCTGATCATACTGGACATCATGCTGCCGGGAAGATCCGGCTTTGAATCCTGCAAAGAGATCCGAGAGATAACGAACGCTCCGATCCTGTTTCTTTCCGCCAAATCTCATATAGAGGACAAAGAAACGGGTCTTTCGATCGGCGGGGACGATTACTTGCCGAAGCCGTTTTCTCCCGTCGAACTGATCGCACGCGTAAAAGCCTTGCTCAGACGATATGCCGTTTATCAGGGAAAGGAGCAAAATCCGAGATCGCAGATCATATGTATTCGCGGATTACGGATCGATCCGGCTTCCGGCGACGTATCGCTTGACGACAAGCCGATCTCTCTACGATATATGGAATATAAATTGCTGCTCCTCTTGGCAAAAAACCGGGGACGCATCCTGTCCGCTCAAGAAATATATGAAACGATTTGGGAAGAAAAGTTTTTACCCGTTTCCAATAATACCGTTGTGGCACATATAAAAAATTTGCGTCAGCAGATCGAAAAAGATCCGAAAGATCCCAAATATGTCATTACCGTTTGGGGAAGGGGGTATCATATTGTTTAAAAAAATTCTGGTTCGCAAACTCGGATTATCCGTTGTTTTTGCATTTGTTGCCGCCGGAGCGGTCTTTCTCTTATTACAACAACTGACAGCGAACAAGATCGAAGCGAGGTATCGGGATCCCGACTTTGTCGCCGCTCAAATGCAAAAAGAGGCGGACTCTCTCCAGCGTTATATCACCGATAATAATATCGCTCTCCAAAATTTTTATAAAATCACCGAGCGGGTCAACAGGGACAAGATCATGGCGATATCGCTTTACTATGACGATCGGCTGATCTACGATTCGGATATATCTTATCGCGCGGGAACTCTCAGCAGCGGGATCAAAAGAAAGCCGCTTCCGTGGGAAACTTTATATCCTCTGACATTTCAAGGGGAAGAAGTAAAAATGAGCCTCACCGTATATCTGAAACATCACGACTACAATATGGCACTTCTTATCAATCTCACCCTATTTTTCATACTGTTTATATCCATCGTATTGGCTCTGGTTCGCAAAAAAACCGGCTCGATCCTGAAGCTGGAACAACAGGTACAGCTTATGCAGGGAGGAACATTGGATCTGCCGATCGATTCAAAAGGAAACGATGAGATCGCTTCGCTTGCGGAAAGTCTTGATGAGATGCGGATCGCATTCATTCGGCAGATACAGGCGGAAAAGGAACAAAGCATTTCAAACAAACAATTTGCGTCCGCCATGTCACACGATATACGAACCCCTTTATCCGCATTGATCGGATATTTGGATATTCTGATCCACGGAAGGACGGATGATGAAGAAAAATATCGCCAATATTTAATAAAGAGCGGTGAAAAAGCGGAGCAGATCCGAGCTCTGACCGATCATTTATTCGAACATTTCGTGATGTCGCAGCAATACTCCGGCGTGGTAAAGGACAAGAGTTGTATCGACAACTATGAACTGGAAACGATGATTTTCGACTGCATCTTTTTGCTTGAATCGGAAGGATTTAAAGTAGAACGCGAGATGCAGGAGCATCTCAAATACCGACTGAATATTCATAGAGGATCTTTGCAGCGGATATTGGATAATTTGATCTCCAATATCCTGAAATACGCAAAAAAAGAAGTCCCGCTTTCCGTCGTGATCACAGTGGAACATTCATTTTTAACGATCTCATTCATCAATGCGGTCAAGGCGAACAAAAACGAGGTCGCCGGTACGGGGCTTGGGCTTACAGTCTGCCGAGATTTTTTGGAAGAACAAGGCGGCAGTCTGTTGATATTTGACGATGGAAATAACTATCAAGTGGATTTGAAGATATTGCTTGCTTGACGGATGATTGCCGAGATTGGAGATGACAATGAAAAAAACAGTATTACCGGCGATATTGATAGGGCTTCTCTTTTTGTCCGGTTGCGACAATGTGATCGTTCCGAAATATCAAAACTATTTTCACGGCTCGGAAGAGGCGGTATTATATTTGGGGCCGCTAAGTGAACCGGAGATGGGCTTCGATCCGATCGCCGGCTGGGCGAATGTGGACGGTGTCAGTATTTTTCACAGCAGCTTATTGACACAGGATACCAATATGAATATTGTGGAGGATCTGGCTGAAAGTTACTCTGTCAGTGAGGACGGATTATCTTATACTTTTTCCATACGAGAGGATGCCGAATTTTCGGATGGCGGTAAAGTAAAAAGCCGTGATGTCGCATTTACTTATGACCAAGCGGCTAAAAGCGGGAAAGTCGGGAATCTGTCATGGGTTGATTTTGTAGAAACACCGGACGAACGAACCGTTGTGATCCATCTGAAGAAGCCGAACTCTTTATTTCTTTATTCCGTTACCCGATTAGGGATCGTTCCGGAGGATCTATACGGCAGAAATTATTATCGCGATCCCGTCGGTTCGGGACCTTACAAGCTTGAGCGATGGGAACCGGGCGAGCGATTGATCGCCAAGGCGAATCCGAATTATTATGGGAAGAAGCCTTTTCTGAAAACCGTCACGGTACTTTTTTTGGACGAGCAGGAAGCATATGAAGCGGCTCGCAGCGGAAAATTGGATTTCTACTCCGTTTCAAGATCTTTTGCAAACGAAAATATTCCCGGCATGGATCTGCTGCATTTTAAAAGCGCGGATCGGTTGAATATTTCCTTACCCAATCTTCCGGCGGGAAAGGTTACGCGGACGGACGGGCTTCCCGTGGGGAATGACATCACATCGGATCAAGCCGTTCGCCATGCGATCAATGTAGGGATCGACCGGGAAGCGATCACCGACCAAGCTCTTTCTCAATACGGAAAACCCGCGTATGATCCGGTGGATGAAGAAATGCCGTGGTACAATGAAGAAACCTCTTATAAAGACGGCAATACGGATCTATCCAAAACGATCCTGAAGTCCGGAGGATGGATCGACACGGATGCTGACGGCATTGTGGAGAAAAACGGTATGAAAGCGGAATTTGATCTCTATGCCGCATCGGACAACAAGACTTATCAGCAAGTGGCGTATATGATCGCCGAGCAAGTCCGTGCGTTCGGGATCAAAATAAATGTTCGGATCAAAAGCTGGGACGAGATCGACAAACTGCGATATGCCGATCCGTTTGTACTTTTATGGGGTTCACTTTCCCCGATCAATATCGAATATCTGTATTACAGCCCGAATGCCGGAAACGGATATTTTAACAGCGCGTACTATAAAAATGATACCGTCGATGAGTATATCATGCTCGCGCTTCATGCCAACTCGGACGAGGAAGCAAATAAGTATTGGAAAGCGGCACAATGGGACGGACATACGGGATTCAGCAATCGGGGAGATGCCGGATGGTTATGGATAGCCAGCATGGATCACATTTTTCGCGTCAAGGCCGGACTGAATATCGGTGAGCAGGGGATCCAAAATGCCTCCAACGGCTGGGCGATCATGCACAACATCGAGGAATGGAAATGGGATCAAAAATAATTCATGAAAACAGCGAAACAGCAGACAGCACGCTGTTTTTTTTATTCTGAAACTCAATAGAAAAACTTTTCTGATACGAAGATCCATTCAAAGGAGCACTCTTTGTTTTTCTCTCTGCTCTGGAGGAAGGCCACATTGTAACGAACCGTCATTGCATTTTATGCTATTTGAATTGGAAACAGTATTATATAAATTTAGAGGCTTGAAATTATGAAACATTATGAAATGAGCAAGGATGATATTGTGCTTGAGTTCGTTTTTTTATATATTAGAGGATGAGGTTAGGCTAACCAAATCAAAATAGGAGGTTTTTACATGAAAAAAATAGCAGCACTCATCATGACATTTGTACTACTTTTTACAACAGCCTGTTCTTCGCATCAAACGTCGACGGACAACAAGAAACAGGTTGCTGACAGGAAGACGGACGAAGCCGTTTTGTATCTTGGCGATCTGAGCGAGCCCTCCATGGGTTTCGATCCGATCCTCGGCTGGGCGAATGTAGACGGCGTCAGTATATTTCACAGCAATCTGCTCAAACAGGATAAGGATATGAATATTGTGGGCGATCTCGCCGAAAGCTATGAGATCAGCAAAGACGGGAAAGCATACACCTTTAAGCTTCGCGATGCGAAATTTTCAGACGGAACAAAAATCACAAGCAAAGATGTTGCGTTTACTTATAAAAAAGCGGCAGAGGCGGGCTATGTAGGAAATTTGGATCAAATCACCACGATCGACACACCCGATGACCAAACCGTTGTTATCCATCTCGGTGCGCCGAATATTCTATTTGTATATGCGGTCATTCGTTTGGGGATCGTGCCGGAAAATTCTTACAATGAAAGCTACGGAAAAAATCCCGTCAGCTCCGGTGCATATAAGCTGGTACAGTGGGACGAAGGGCAGCAACTGATCGTAGAAGAAAATCCGGAATACTTCGGAGAGAAACCGAAGCTCAAAAAGCTGACCGTACTGTTTTTGAGTGAAGAGGCAGCTTTTGAAGCGGCGAAAAAAGGAACTTTGGACTTATATTCCGTATCCGGTGTATATGCAAGTCAGGAAGTGGAAGGAATGGATCCGGTCGAATATCAAAGCGTCGATGTAAAAAATATCGGTTGGTCGGTCGAGCCATCAGGTAAAGTGATGCGGGAAGACGGACTTGCTGTCGGAAATGATGTTACATCCGATGTTGCCATCCGAAAAGCGATCAATATCGGCATTGACCGACAGACTATCGTAGACGGGATATTAGGCGGGCATGGAAGTCCCGCATATGATCTGGTCGATCCGTCGATGCCTTGGTACAATCCGGAAACCGCGTATGATGACAACGATGCGGAAGGGGCAAAAAAGATATTGTCCGATGCCGGCTGGATCGACACGGACGGGGACGGAGTTGTGGAGAAAAACGGACTAAAGGCGGAATTTACTGTTGTGGCTTCTTCGGACAGCAAAATAAATCAAGGCTTGGCAATGGCTGTGTCGGAGATGGCGAAAGTGTTCGGAGTACAGATCCATGTTGAAAGCAAAAGCTGGGAAGAGATCGACACGATGCTTTATGCTCAGCCTTATGTACTGACTTGGGGCTCCAAAGATCCGATCAATATTCAATATCTCTTTGACAGCGTGAATATGGGCAAGGGGTATTATAACAGCGGTTATTATAAAAACGACAAGGTGGATGAGTATATTTCAAGTGCTCTTCAAGCAAATACAGAGGAAGCATCGTATGTTTATTGGAAAAAAGCACAATGGGACGGAGATACCGGATTCAGCACAAAAGCGGATGCTCCTTGGTTGTGGCTCGCAAGATTAAATCATGTCTATCGTATCAAACGAGGATTAAATGTCGGAGAGCAGGGCTTACAAAATGCTTCCATGGGATGGGCGCTTCTTCATAATATAACGGAGTGGTCTTGGGATGAATAAAAGTACATTTCGATTCATTACAAAAAAGATGATTCGGATGGTGTCGCTTTTAGCGGCACTGTCCATCTTTTCTTTTCTCCTTCTGATGATCTCACCGGTCGATCCGATCCGCGCTCATTTAAGCACCCAATCGGCATCCTCCTTGAGCATCGAGCAGAAAGAAAAAATTGCGGAGTACTGGGGATTGGATAAGCCGCCTTTGGAACGTCTTACAAAATGGGGAGGAAAAGTTCTGCAAGGGGATCTGGGAACATCCATGATCTACAACAGACCGGTATCCGAAATCATAAAGACCCGGTTTTTTGCATCATTGGGTGTGATGTCCGTTGCGTGGATCATGTCCGGTGTGCTGGGGTTTACAATGGGGATCATCGGAGCATATTATAAAGATAGCCTTGTCGACAAAATGATCAAATGGTATTGTCTGACCTTATCTTCCAGCCCCGTTTTTTGGATCGCCCTTTTGATCCTACTCGTGTTCGGCTCATGGCTGGGATGGTTTCCGATCGCATTATCCGTACCCGTCGGAAAAGAGGCGACGGATGTGAGCCTGTCGGATCGGTTATATCATATGGTCCTTCCGGCGTTTACGCTGAGCGTGATCGGAGTATCCAACATTGCGCTTCACACCAGAGCGAAATTTATTGAAGTGATGGAGAGTGATTATATTGTTTTTGCACAAGCAAACGGAAAATCCGGGCTGAAGATAATTTATCAGCATGGCCTTAGGAATGTTGCGTTGCCGGCGATCACTTTGCAGTTTTTGTCATTTAGCGAGTTGTTCGGAGGCTCCGTATTGGTAGAGCGGATATTTTCTTATCCGGGACTGGGGAGCGTTGTTTCGGATGCGGGCACGAAGGGGGATATGCCTCTCCTTTTAGGTACGGTATTGGCAAGCGCATTATTTGTGTTTGCAGGGAATTTGATCGCAGACATTCTCTATTATGTGATAGATCCTCGTATGAAGGAAGGGGGCTTGAATGAAAGCAGTTAAGCAAACAGCCGGCAGAAGCATGGAGAGATTGAATAATCGTCATAAGCTGGTAATAATTATGACTCTTTCTCTATTATTTTTAGCTCTCGTTTTGATATTGAATTTTGTGCTGAAGGATTCAAACATGGCGATGGATCTAACTTCTCAAAAAATGCCGCCATCCGCCCAAAACCTCTTCGGGACGGACTGGCTGGGACGCGATATGTTGACGAGAACGGTGAAAGGATTGACTCTCAGTGTGCGTATCGGACTGCTTTCCTCGATCATCAGTGTAGGGATCGCCTTGCTGCTGGGAATTATGAGCGCCACTTTGGGGAGGCGCATGGATTCTTTCGTTTCATGGTTTGTGGATGTTTTTTTGGGGATCCCGCATATGGTCTTGATGATCTTAATATCCTTTGCATTCGGCGGCGGCGCACGAGGCGTTGCGATTGCCGTTGCCTGTACGCATTGGCCCGCACTTACGCGTGTCGTAAGAGCGGAGGTGTTACAGATCAAAACTTCTCATTATGTTCAAGCTTCCGCGAATATGGGAAAGAGCAGAATGTATATTGCCTTTGAGCATATTCTTCCCCATTTGTTGCCGCAACTTTTTGTGGGATTTATTTTATTATTTCCGCATGCAATTTTACATGAAGCATCGTTGACTTTTCTCGGCTTTGGATTATCTCCGTTAAAACCCGCTATCGGTGTTATTCTTTCCGAGGCGTTGCAATATCTTTCTACGGGAATGTGGTGGTTGGTGTTTTTTCCCGGACTGATGCTTTTGTTGCTTGTCCGATGCTTTGATGCCATCGGTTCGGGCTTGAATAGATTGCTTGATCCGTATAGCAGTCAGGAATAGGAGGAAGTATGATGATAAAAAGCAAGAAACCGCCTCTTTTGGAAGTTGAAAATTTATCCATCGGATTTGAACAGTACATATCGCGTTTTAAGAGAAGCACGGTTCAGCCGATCAAGAAACTTGATCTTACCGTGAACAGAGGAGAATTGGTCGCCATCGTCGGAGCAAGCGGATCGGGGAAAAGTTTACTGGCACATTCCGTCATGGGCATCTTGCCCAAGAATGCGGTTGAAAACGGAGTGATACGTTATAACGGTGAAGTGCTTACGCAACAACGCAAGGAAGAGCTGAGAAGATCCGACATCGTGCTGATCCCTCAATCGGTCAATCATCTCGATCCGCTTATGCAAGTAGGGAAGCAGGTTCAAAGCATCATATCCAAGGGGAACCCCGAAACAAAACAAAAGATCGCTTTTGAACGCTACAAATTGGGAAAAGGGACAGAGCGTCTGTATCCCTTTCAGTTGTCCGGAGGGATGGCTCGCCGAGTGCTGATCACGACAGCGGTCGTTCGGGATCCCAAACTCATTATTGCGGATGAACCTACGCCCGGTTTGAGTCCCGAGTTGGTCGATGAAACATTGAAGAACCTCAGAGAATTGGCAGACGAAGGCTGCGGGATCCTGATGATCACCCATGATATTGAGGCGGCTCTACAGGTTGCAGATCGAATCACGGTATTTTTTGACGGAGCGACCATAGATACGGTGGATAAAGAAGATCTCAGCGGAACGGGAGAACGGTTGAAGCATCCGTATACAAGAAAATTATGGGAATCCTTGCCGCGAAACAAATTTGTCGACGTAAAAAAGAATCTCTCAATTTCCGGAATAAATAGAAATGAAAGTTTGCAGGGAAAAGGGATCGGTTTTTGCTATGATCGCTGCAAAAAGATTTTAAATGATTTTGATATTACGATCCGCTCCGGTGAGATCGTCGGATTAAGAGGCCCCAGCGGCAGAGGAAAAACCACGCTTGCAAAAATACTTGCAGGATATGTTAAGCCGCAAAAAGGAGTCGTTACTGTAAACGGGAAGATCCATATTCCAAAGAATTATAATCCTGTTCAACTCATATATCAGCATCCGGAAAAAGCGGTAGATCCGCGATGGAAGTTGAAAAAAACTTTGACGGAAGCTTTTGAACCGGATCGGGAAGTGTTGACGGCTCTCGGTATTAATGAAAAGTGGTTGGAGCGATACCCTCATGAACTGTCGGGAGGAGAGTTGCAACGATTTTGCATTGCGAGGGTCCTGCACGATGACACGCGATTTCTGATCGCGGACGAGATGACAACGATGCTCGACGCGATCATGCAGGCAAGAGTGTGGGAGCTTGTACTTGAGTTTGTGAGGAAACGGAATATGGGATTGCTGGTTATCAGTCATGAAAAAAATATAGTCGAAAAACTTTCAGACCGGATCATTGATCTGGAATCTGTCAAAGAGCATTAATACTGATACTATTATCCATAAAATCAACCACATAAATACAGTTTCGATGGAGCAATGCAGCAGTGAGGGGAAGCTATTCCCTACAAGCTGTAAAAAAATCGTTGTTAAATCCGGCTCTAAAGAATAATTATGAGATCCATTCAAAACAGCATTGTTTTTTCTCTGTTCTTTAAGGAAGTTCTGTAAACAGATCATGCTTTGAACTTTATGCTCTTTGGATCGGATGCAGTAATCGGATGAAGTTGCTTCCACTGAGTCATACTTGGGTCACTCGGTTGAGAAAATGTCGGAGCAAAAGAAACTTTGAGCTTGAGCTCATCGGTAGAAGTGAAGAAAAACCTCATTGTTGCAGAGTATTCGGGTGCTTCTGTCGGGATGAAGGTAATAAGATCATACACGATCGCCGGAGCTTCTATGGTCGTTCTCAAAAGAAAGAAATAGCTAAATAAAAAAGAGTGATCACGCCGCCGAAACAACTTCGGTCAGGAGTGGTCACTCTTTTTTATCCTATTTGAGCAGGACGAAAGGTCCTGCCGTGATCTTGCATTAAATTCTGATCGTTATCCACCCGGAAGATCCATCGGCTTGTGCTTATTTCAGAAAGTCGCCGCGACAGTTCACGAAATCGGCAAGGGGATGTCCTTTGGACTGCATCATCCGGATCTTGAAGTCGAGCAATTCGGGCGACACGCCAAGCTCGCCGGCGATGTCGAAATAATTATCATATACCTCGAGCAATTCCAAAACATCATTGTCATCGACCAGCAGCTCGCCGGCAAAAAGATTGGCTTGAAGCTCGGGCTTGGCGGACACATCATAGACCGCAAAATCGATGGTAAAATTTTCCCGATCGACGATATGTTCATGAAGGATCGCATGCCCCAGTTCATGCGCACAGACCATTTTTTTCATAAAATCATCCAATTCCGAATTGAGGACGATGATCCTGACGCCTTGATGGAGAAAAAAATAGCCCTTGATCTCCTCACACATCGGATGCCACAAGATCTCGATATCCAGATGAGCGCATAGAGCAAAAGGATCTCGATCCTCATATCGGTCTATGAGCTCCGCTACGGCTCGGGCAATATTATCTTTCATAGAAAGCTCCTATTCGTTGTCTTTTTCCTTCGCCTTCTTCTTTGCCAGGAAATAAGCCCGGGTCAAAGACTCAAAAAATTCATCCTTTGCGTCCTCCGACAGCTGTCCCCCCGCAAACAGTGCGGAAGTGCGATCCAGCAGATGCGCAGCCTCCAACGCGCCTCGATTGCCGAATTTACTTTTTGCTTCAAGGACGAAGTCGCGTGTCGGTCGTACCTTTTTGTAGAGGATGTCATATTCTTCTCGGGTCAGAAAATCCAGATCTGGATCCCCGCTGATGAGCAGTTCGGGGGAGACCCCGAGGACATCGGCGATCAACGCCATCGTATTTTGTTTCGGTATCTTAATATCGTTTTCGTAATTATAGATCGTTCGCTCGGTCACTCCGACGATCTCGGCAAGTTCGATCTGAGAAAGCCGATTTCGTTTGCGAAGCGTCTTCATATTGCTCCCTAAAGACATATCCACCTCCAATAAAACAGAAAAAGAGAAACAAGATCCAAAATAAATTTCTTGTTTCTATAATATATCAGGAAAATAATATTGTCAACAAGAAAAAACGGAAATTTTAACGAGAGCTTTTGAGATAAAAGAACGCATAAAAAAACTGCCGACTAAGAGCCGACAGTTCGATCTTGAATAAATTATTTGATTATAGTCCCAACAACTCATCGATCTTTGCCCGGTTGAATCCCATGACAAGTTGGTCATCGATATAGATCGCAGGCACACCCATGATGCGATTTTTGATCAGGAATCTTTTTGCCTCCGGATCGGTGTTGATATTATGTTCTTCGTACGAAACGCCTTTATCATCCAGATAATTCATTGCCTCATGGCATGCCGGTCAGGTGTTGCTGGAATAGATCACTACTTTTTTCATGCTGATATCCTTTCTTTCATTCTTATCGATATGATATACTATTATAAAACATATTTATAAAAAAATCAAATGGAATCTATTCAATATATTTATAAATAAATGGAGGACCTATGGTAAGTTCACAGAAAACCTATTTTTTACGTGATGCGATCCATTCGGATATCGCTTTTGAGGCGAAATATTTTGCGCTGATCTCCACTTCCGAGTTTCAGCGACTTTCGAGGATCAAACAGCTGAGCAGTGAATATATGGTCTTTCCGACTGCTTTACACAATCGATTCTCGCACAGCATCGGGACTTTTTTTGTCATGGGAAAACTTGTGGAGCGTCTGGAGCAGGCATTGAGACCTTTTGGGGTATCGGTTTCGGAAGATCAGAAAGATCTTGCGCTGTGCTCGGCACTTCTTCACGATATCGGGCATGGTCCGTTCTCCCATACTTTTGAAAAGATCTCCGGCAGCTTTTTGCATGAGCATTGGACCGCGAAGATCCTCCGGGATGAAAATACGGAGATCCATCGCGCGCTGAGGGAAAATTTCTCGGAGGAGCTGATCGATCGATTGGTCCGGATCTTCACACATAAGAATGATGAGAAGGAGGATTCGATCATCACGCTGATCTCGCAGCTTATCAGTTCACAGATGGATGCCGATCGGATGGACTATCTTTTGAGGGATAGCTATTTTACCGGCGTAAGTACGGGTCTGTACGATCTCCATCGGCTGATCGAGGCGATCGACGTGGCGAAGGTCGGAGATCGTCTGCGCATCTGTGTGAGCGAGAAATATGTTTCTTCGATCGAGGAATATATCATGGCGCGATTTTATATGCACAAAGAAGCCTACCAGCATCCGCTCAAAAGACAATTGGAGCATATCGTGCAGAAGATCTTCAACCGGGTCAAGGAGCTTCGCAGAAACGGCGTTTCGATCGACTGCGATGAGATCATCCTTCGGCTTTTTGACGGGAGATTGGATGTGGAGAGCTATCTTCAGATGGATGACGGCTTTTTGATGTATCATATGTCCAAGTGGAAAAATCATTCGGATAAAGTGTTGTCGATGCTTTGCAGGGCTTTTGTCGATCGCAAAAAATTTGCCCGATATCGAGGTACGGATCAGAGCCTGGCAGATCGTCTCAACGAAGAGATGAAGCGATCGGGCAGGGAGCCGGTCGATTGGATGCAGGAATATTGCTATATCTACGATCGGATCGAGATCCCGATCTATGATCGCAAGAAGGATAATATCTGGGTGAAGCAAAGCTCGGGTGAGATCGCGGATATCACAGAGGTATCCTATCTCTTCGGGAATATGGATATGAGCCGGAGATTTGTCCGAACGAATGAATATTATCATCCGGAGCTGCTTTTTGAAAAATTCGGGATCGAGATCCGGCGATAAGATCGAAGGAATGTCTTGGAAGGGCTCGGTGATCAAAAAAGCATATGGAGAATAGGGAAGCGGAGTTAGGAGAGTAGTTATGGTATTTGTTACCTCGGTGCAGAATATTTTACCGATCATTTTGTTGATCGCATTGGGTTATTTTTTGCAAAAGAAAAAATATTTTTCGGACAGCTTTGGCAGTGATATCTCGAAATTTCTGATCCATATCGCATTGCCGATGTCGGTCTTCGTTTCTTTGCTCAAAAACATCTCCAGAGGTGAACTGCTCGGATTATCGCGTGCGCTGTTCTTTACAGTCCCTTGCTTTGTGATCCTGTATTCAGTGGCTTTTTTGACGGCGGGGCTGCTCAAGATACCGCGCGGCAGACGCGCGATCTTTATCAATGCGATGGTCAACGGGAACACCGTCTTTATCGGTTTTCCGCTCAATCTCGCATTTTTTGGGGAAGAGGTGCTCCCTTATTTTCTGGTCTACTATCTGACGAGCACGATCTCGACTTGGGGGCTCGGTGCGACTTTGATCGCACTGGATGATCCGACGATCGAGCAGGACAAAGGCGTCAAGATCGCCTGGCGAAAGCTGGTGCCGATCCCTTTGATCGGCATGATCATCGCGATCCTTTTTATCCTACTTCAGATCCAACCGCCGACGGTCATCCTCTCGACGATGGGTTACATCGGCAGCACTGTAACGCCGTTTTCGCTGATCTACATCGGGATCGCGCTTGCAAGATCGGGTCTTGACACGATCAAGCTCGATCGGGATGCGCTTGTTGTGCTCTTTGGAAAATTCGTGATCGCTCCGGCGGTCATGACGACGGTCATCCTCTCGCTGGGGAAGGTGATCGAGCCGCTGCCTGCGCTTGCGGTACGCTCCTACATCGTCCAATCCTCCGCACCGGTCTTTGCATCGCTCACGATATTGGCGCATGAGGCGAGATCGGACGAACGATTTGCGACCGGCGTGATCACCCTCAGCACGCTGTTGTTTGTGGTCGTGGCACCGATCGTGATGATCTTTGTTCAGCGACTGGGCTAGGCGGGTTGAAACGGTATCGGCTCTCTGAGGAGTTGAAAGGAATATATGGATAGCGTGTTGGATGAGGTATTCGGCAAATACTACGGACCGTACGGCTCGGTCGAGGTAGAGCCCATCCGTCAAAACCGACTGACCAAACAGGCTCATAAACATAGGAGGAAGATATGGCATTTATATATCGAGAATTGACCGATCCGGAGAGAGCATATATTGCATCTTTTAAGATCAGATCGATCTTATCTACGGGACTTGCATTTTTACCTACAGAAGCAGCAGTGGATGAAGAACGGGGGATCTATTTTTTTACTTTGGAAGGACAGGGATATCGAAATGGATATGATGATGCACCTCCGGATTGGTGTTCTTTTATCTGGAATGGAGATGTCTTTCGGGTAACGATGTATTTTACAAGAAAAAGAAAAGAAGATGGCACATTGCATGGATTTTATCGAGTCGTAACCATCTATGCACCTGAAAAATATGAGGGAAGAGAAGAAGAATTTATTCAAGCGATACAAGAGGCGATCATAGAAGAATCCAAAGAATGGGGATGTACGAGTATGGAGTTTTCGGAGACGGCAAGACCATTGTTTGTAGATTTTGATATCAGTCAAACAGGCTCATACGCATAGGAGGAAGAGATGGCATTTGTATATCGAGAATTGACCCAAGAGGAGAGAGCATATATTGCATCTTTTAAGATCAGATCGATCTTATCTACAGGACTTGCTGCTGTTCCACGAAATGCTTCAGTGGATGAAGAGAGAGGTATGTATTTCTTTGCTTTAGAAGGACAAGGCTATCGAAATGGAGAATATGATGCCCCGCCAACTTGGTGTTCTTTTATCTGGAATGGGGATGTCTTTCGGATAACGATTTATTTTACAAGAGAAAGAAAAGAAGATGGCACATTGCATGGATTTTATCGAATCGTAACGATTTATGCACCGGAAAAATATGAACGTAGAGAAGAAGAATTTATCCAAGCGATTCAGGAAGCGGTTGTAGAATATGCAAAAGAATGGGGATGTACGAGTATAGAGTTTACTAAAATGGCAAATCCGCAATATAAAAGTTATGATATTAGTCAAACAGACTCATTTGCGTAGGAGGAAGATATGGCAGATTACAATGAGATCATAGGATTTTTGGATGGATATTTGAAAAATGAAGGAGGAAGATATGGCATTTGTATATCGAAAATTGACCCAAGAGGAGAGAGCATATATTGCATCTTTTAAGATCAGATCGATCTTATCTACAGGACTTGCTGCTGTTCCACGAAATGCTTCAGTGGATGAAGAGAGAGGTATGTATTTCTTTGCTTTAGAAGGACAAGGCTATCGAAATGGAGAATATGATGCCCCGCCAACTTGGTGTTCTTTTATCTGGAATGGGGATGTCTTTCGGATAACGATTTATTTTACAAGAGAGAGAAAAGAAGATGGCACATTGCATGGTTTTTATCGGGTCGTAACGATCTATGCACCGGAAGAATATGAAGGTAGAGAAGAAGAGTTTATTCAAGCGATTCAAGAGGCAATCTTCGAATATGCAAAAGAATGGGGATGTACGAGTATGGAGTTTTCGGAAATGGCAAGACCATTATTTGTAGATTTTGATATCAGTCAAACAGGCTCATACGCATAGGAGGAAGAGATGGCAGATTACAATGAGATCATAGGATTTTTGGATGGATATTTGAAAAATAAAGGTGTGATCACCGAAGGAGATGATCCTAAATTAGAAGAATTTATGAGAGATTTAGGAGCGAAAGTGGATCAGTTATCGCTAATACCTGAAAATGGCGGGGATAAGCTGATCTTGTATTCCGGCAGATATGGAGAG
>JAUMYO010000119.1 GCA_030528605.1 Peptostreptococcaceae bacterium
AATTTGCTTCTTGACAAGCGAAGATAGTAGGAGTATATTCAGAAATAAGAAAGATCGAGATCATTTACTTTCCGGATGAGAGAAGAAAAGATAAAAAACCGGATCAGATACATCAGAAAGGATACGATATGGAAGATTATGGCGAAATGATCATTGCGCATATCCGTTTGTCAGACTCAGCGGAAGGCGAGGATATGTTAAAGTCGGATCGAGAACAGGAACTTAAGGATCATCTTTTGGCGGTTTCGGAGTATGCCGGGACATTTTCTCAAAAAATCGGTTTGGAGAATTGCGGAAGGATCGTAGGACTTTTACACGATATCGGTAAGGCCTCAAAAGCTTTTCAGGAATATATTCGCGGATCGGCGTATTCAGGGAAGGTTTTACATAAAGTGGATCATGCAACAGCAGGGGCAAGGCTCTTGTATGACTATTTTTACAGGGATCTGCTGGAGGAAGAAAAGAATGCCGGAGGTGCAGAGGATCTACATCACAAGAGTACGGATGAAAATGTTGCAAAGAATAAGCTCCGGCTTAGACGTCGGATACTCGAGATCTTAAAAAATGTGATCATAAGTCATCATAGCGGTTTATATTCCTATTATTCCTTCAATGAGCCGGCAATTTTGGAGAGAAGATTGCTAAAAGACGAAAAAGAAATGTTTTTGGAAGAGGCTAAGGAGTATTTATTCTCGCAGGTATTATCAAAAAAAGAACTGGATGACTGGATAGAAAAGGCTTATGCCGAATTTGAGCAGTTCTTTGAAAAGGATAATATGAGGCTTGAAATGACTGCCAGTTTCGTCACAAAGTTCTTATTCAGTTGTTTGATCGATGCCGATAGATTGGACTCGTTTTTGTTTGAAGAAAACAGTAGCTTTGAAAAGATTTTTTCAAAGAGCGATAACAGCAGGGATCTATGGGAAAGAGCTCATCAAGAGTTGTTGCAAAACTTAGAGAAACTGAAGACAAAAAGTGGAAAACTGGATCGATATCGACAGGAGATCTCGGATACTGCAGAGGATCGAGCGAAAGAGATGGATACGGGGATCGTTACGCTCAATATTCCGACCGGGGCAGGTAAAACTTTGACCGCGATGCGATTTGCTTTGCGACATGCGATGATGACAGGGAAAACAAAGATCATTTATATAACGAACTATCTGACTGTAATCGAGCAGAACGCCGAAGTGATCCGAAAAACATTACCGAGCTTAAAGGAGAATATCTTAGAGTTTCATTCCAATGTGGTCAATTCAAACGAAAGAGCAGGCGAGTGGAGCAAGGACGACAATGAAGCCTATAATTGGAAGACTAAGCAGAACGGTTTATTACAAGAACGCTGGGAAAGTCCGGTGATCTTCACATCGGTCGTTCAATTTATGAATACCTTTTTTGAAGGTAAAAATGCCTATCGCAAATTACATCAGCTTGCGGATTCCGTGATCATATTTGACGAGGCGCAGTCTTTGCCGATGCAAACTGTCCTTTTGTTTTGTCAGGCGCTCAATTTTTTGAAACAAATAAATACAACCGCCATTTTGTGTACAGCAACACAGCCTGATTATCAAATAATGGAAGACGGTCTTGATATTTCGGATCCGTTGTGCCAAGAGATCATTCCGGAAGCATCCGATTATTTTGAGGCTTTTCGAAGAAATGAGATCTACTATCCGAAGAAAACATTTAAGGATCAGGAGGAGGTATCCGGATTTTTACTTGAATGTCTACAGAACTGTGACAGTCTTTTGATGATCACCAATACCGTCCGGTCGGCTCGGAGTATTTTCCTCAAAATGAAGGAACATCAGGAATATGATTTCTTCTATCTGAGCACGGCGTTGTGTCCGGCTCATCGTAAGGCGATCATCAAAAAATTGCGTGAGCGATTGCAAGAAGTAAGGGAAGGAAATTCGACAAAAAAAGTTATTTGTATCAGTACGCCGGTCATCGAAGCGGGAGTGGATATCAGTTTTGGAATGGTCGTTCGATCCGTCAGTGGTTTGGATTCGATCGCTCAGGCGGCGGGAAGATGCAATCGGGAAAAAGAAAGAGAGGTCGGAGAGGTCCATATCATTAAGTTGTCCGATGAGATGGAAAGCTTGAGTAGTTTGACTGAGATCGAATTGAAGCAAAAGATCGCAAAAGGGATCTTGCGAGGAAAGTTCGACCCGAACGATATCTTGTCCCCGAAAACTTTGCAAGACTACTTTAAACGACTTCACCGAAAGCAAGTCAATGATTACAAATTTCGGATCGATCTAAAAGATTCCGGGGGCAATATTTTGTTTAAAGACAGCAGCATCTATGATATTCTGAGTTCCAATCAAGTCGCAAGGAATAATCTACTCAACGGCAATACAGGCAAATCTCAGGTGGAATGGGTCAATTCATCCGATATTCGAACTGCCGAAAAGGAATTTTATGTGATCAAACAAAAAGGTAAGCAGGTGCTCGTGCCATATACGGACGGATCGGTAGACGGAAAAGAGATTATCAATGCACTCTATTCGCAGAGCACTTCGATCACTGAGAAATATCACATCTTAAGAAAAGCTCAGCAAATTACTATTTCTCTCTTTGACAATGTGTTTTTGAAACTGGTAAATCAAAAAATGATCACCGCCGTTCCTGAGATGGAGGGGTTATACGTTTTGAACGAATCGCTTTATTCCACCGATTCGGGCTTTGTTGGATTGGATAATGGCGGTGAGATCACATATTTAGATATATAGAAAGGAGATAATGATGCGAAACACGATCGAATATAAGGTTTTTGGGAAATACGCGC
>JAUMYO010000026.1:0-3460 GCA_030528605.1 Peptostreptococcaceae bacterium
GCTAAAGCGATCTTCAGACAGAATTTTTTTTGCAAGCTTGTTCGCTTCGTGTGAAATGTTGGAAATTTTATCGCAAGATCGCTCTGTCAGCATATTCGCTTGCAATGTCAAAATGAAAGAATGCCGATGGCATTCTTGATAATAAGATGGGGTGCTCATAAGCTTTTCGAGCGATCGGCTCAAAAATGTTCATATCGGAGCGATCGGCTTTTTGCCGACTGTGAAGCAAGGTTTTTCGCTTTCGCTTCACTCTCCGCGAATAGCTTTGGTGTTATATTTTTTCGATGTATCCGGTCTTGAGGAAGCCTCGCGGCAGGGTGCATCGGTGGGATCAGAAAGGAGAATGTTATGCCGGCAGTTGCAGCGCATTACCTGTTTGCTCAAGAGGTCTATCGTAGTTTGATCCGTAGAGGTCGGAAGGATATCATCGCGTTGATCCGTAAGGACCGATCGGATTATAATATCGGATCGCAGGGACCGGATCTTTTGTTTTATTATCAGCCGACAAAGCCGAATGAGGTGACGAAGTATGCCTCGTCAGTCCATTCTCAGAGCGGAACGGTCTTTATGAAGAATGCGATGGATCGGATCCATGAGACGAAGGATCTGAGGACTTTTGCATATATGATGGGCTTTGTCTGTCATTATGCTTTGGACTCGGAAGCACATCCGGTGATCAACCATTACGGCAAGGATAGCGTCGGACATATCCGTATCGAGACGGAGCTGGATCGTATGATCTTGCTTCGGGAGATCCTCAAGCGGGATGCCAAGCATCGGGAAAGAAGATATATCGAAAAGAACCAAGGGAAAAAGTGGTTCAGCAGAAAAAAGGATAGCAATGAGCTGGTGGTCTATACACCGCAGTTTTATTCCGACAAGCCGTCGGTCAAACCGGAAAAGATCCGCCGATATCGATTGCTGCGTTGGGAAGAGGGACTGGAGAAGTCGATCGCCGGGCTGTATCCTTCTATCAGCGAAACACAGATAAAAAAATCACTGGACAGCTTCGTGCTTTACAATCGCCTGATGTATTCTCCAAGCGGAGCGAATATCGCCGTGCTGCGAAAACTGGAGGGGATCGTCAAACAGAGGGGCGTATTCAGCTCCTTGGCGCTGACTCGCAAAAAATTCACGGAACATATCGGGCATGCGGAGGAGATCCTGTCGATCTATGACCGTATGATCGAACCGGCAACGGATCTTGTGATCAATTTTTATGATGCGGTAAGGTATCAGATCGGATTATCGCCTCGATTTGAGGTGCCGTTGGATTGGAGGTTCGATGAGCGATAATAAATTGACCAAGATCGAAAAAAGCTGGATCCTGTATGATGTTGGGAACTCAGCCTTTATACTGATCGTGAGCACGATCATTCCGATCTATTTTAAGAATATCTCATCCGCACAGGGTGTGAGTTTGGCAAACTCGACTGCGTACTGGGGCTATGCCGCATCGACGGCGACCATCATCGTCATGATCTTGGGACCGACGCTGGGGGCATTGGGCGATCGACGGGATTTTAAGAACAAATTGTTTTTGACCTTCGCTTCGATGGGAGCGATCGGCTGCTTTTTGCTCAGTACGACCGATCAAGGCTTTCTGTTCCTGGGATCCTTCATCGTGGGAAAAGTGGGATTCAATATGTCGCTGATCTTTTATGATGCGATGCTCAACGACATCACCACGCCGGAGCGGATGGACGAACTCTCGACGAAGGGCTATGCGTTCGGATATATCGGCTCGGTGATCCCTTTTGTCGCGGCGCTGATCTTTATCATGAATGCGCAGAAAGTGGGCATCACCGCGGGACTTGCGACCAAACTGTCCTTTGTCATGATCGCGGGATGGTGGGCTTCGTTCACCCTACCGATCACAAGATGCTATCGATCGCAGTATGGCGAGAAGATCCATCACAACGAGGAAGTGCCGACGCTTGCGGAGAACCTTCTCAACTGGAAGAAGGGGATCCTTGCGATCAAAGACAACAAGAAGGTGGCGACCTTTCTGATCGCGTTCTTCCTCTATATCGACGGAGTCTATACCATCATCGAGATGGCGACCTCTTATGGAAAAGATATGGGGATCTCCGATAATGATCTCATGTTCGCACTTTTGCTGACTCAGATCGTCGGATTTCCTTTTGCGATCTTTTTCGGCAAGCTGGCAAAAAAATATTCGGCGACCAAGATCATCAAGGTCTGCATCTTCGGGTACATCGGTGTCGGGCTCTTTGCTTTGCAGCTGGATCAGGCATGGGAGTTTTGGTTGTTGGCGGTCGTGGTGGCGATGTTCCAAGGCGGCATCCAGGCACTTTCAAGATCGTATTTTTCCAAGATCGTTCCGAAAGAGCGTACCAATGAGTTTTTCAGCTTCTATGATATCTTCGGCAAAGGGGCGGTCTTTACCGGTACCTTGCTGATGAGTATCGTGACGCAGCTGACCGGCAGCTCCAAATCGGGGCTCGTCGTGATCACGGTGCTTTTGATCACCGGCTATCTTGCCTTTTCAAAACATCTGAAAAAATATGCTTAGGTCTTTCTGAGCGACATAAAAAGATCCTGACGACTCTGCCTTCTCCACGGAAAAAGCAAAGCGATCGGGATCTTTTGTTTTGTGTCGATATTCTGTTCGTGCTTCGCATGAGAGCGAAGCGGCGGTGCATGATGAGCTCCTAACGCATACCGACGAGCAACATCAGCGGAGATACCAGCATCATGATCACTGCCAGGATCGCAAGTGCACGCACGATCGGTTTTTGTTTTTGTTTCTTATCTTTCATACTACTCCTTTGCGCGGATCCCATCGATCATCAGGCAGACCGCTTTGAGATAGTCCTCGCTGCTCGTTTGACTATTCAAATAGGTGTGCAGGATGATGGACTGCGCCAATCCAAAAATTGCAAGCGTCATCGATTCCGGATCGCAGGGCTTGATATCGCCCGATCGGATCCCTTTCTCCACGACCTGATAGAACATATCCTGTACGCTGAGATAGAAGAATTTGAACTTGCTTTCAAAAATACTGCTGTTTGCCTTCAGGAACAAGAGCACTTTGGCAAGCTGAAAGAAACGCTTGGTATCCGCCCCGTTTTCAAAAACGAAAACGCCAAGCATTTTTTTGAGCTTCTCGGTCGCAGGAAGGTCCGAGGTCAAGATCTCGTCCAATGAGGACACCAGTTCTGAAAAAAAGGAGATACATACCTCGTGAAAGATCTCTTCTTTGTTCTTGAAATATTGATAGATGGTACTGCGTCCGATCTTGCTTGCTTTGGCGATATCACCCAAAGTGGTGCTTGCATATCCCTTATCAAAGAAGACCTGCGTTGCGGCTTTGTAGATCTCTTGCTTTTTTTCCTCGACATTCACTATTTTTGGCATAAGACCTCCTGAATTTAGAAATCCATCTTATGAAGATAATAAATCGAAATCAGAAAAATGTCAAATATTAAGTGAGTAT
>JAUMYO010000026.1:3560-18380 GCA_030528605.1 Peptostreptococcaceae bacterium
ATCTTATGAAGATAATAAATCGAAATCAGAAAAATGTCAAATATTAAGTGAGTATGGATGGACAGATCATCGAAGGAATCGATCGGACCGAAAAAGCAGGAGATGCTTCGGAAGCGTTTTTTGAGGATCTTGTCCGAGCGATGGGGATCAAAAAGATTTTACGATAATTCCACAAACTTGTGATATAATAAAAAAGTTAAAGTAAATTCGGCAAAGGCGAACATAGCGAAAGAGTCGCAAAAACTTTATAAAAGCTGCGACATTGGAGCTTGTAAGTATGACTTGAGGGTAGGAAATATCGAACAAAAGGAGATCGTATGGCGAAGAAAGTAAAGAGATCGAAGCAGAAAAAATCTACGGAGACCAAGGGTCGAGTCAAAGAGATGTTATTTGATATCAATGAGAATCGTTTTATAGAGATGGATGAGGGCGGTCGCAAAGAGGAGGATCCGATCGATCCGAAAGGGGTCGCGGATCAGGGCAAGGATGAGATGATCGAAGAGCTGCTCTCGGAAGAGATCGAAGAAAAGTCTTCGGAGGGCAGGCAGAGATCTGATGCGATGAGGAGCAAAGGGACGGAGAATGTAAATATCAAGCTGCAGGAGACAAAGGAGAATTTGGCAAAAGCGGGAAGCAAGGTGAAGGGGTCTTTCAAGCAGCTCTCGGAGAAGGCAGGACCTTTGGCAAGCTCGACCGGTCGATCGATCAAAAAAGGTGCGAAGACGGCGGGGACAGCGATCGGCTCATGGCTTGCAAAAGCAAAGCAGAGCTTCCGAAAAGGCGGGATCAGGCAGTTTGTGAAGGACAACATGATCACGATGATCATTGCCGTGGTCGTTGTGGTGATCGGTGGCGGGATCTATATTTATAACTACCATAAATTGCCTTTGCTCAGCGAGACGCATGCAAAAAATTCGGGCGAGAGCTACAAGAGCTATCCGGCGGATATCCATCCGGTGGAGATCTTTGCTACCGTGAAAGAGAATCTGGAAGAGCATCTGGGGATGCCGTCCAACAAGGGAGACGGAAAGAAGCCGGAGTCGAGATTCGTGGTGTATTCGATGGAGTGGTTCGGAATGCCGAGAAAGACGGTCCTGTTCTACAACGGGAAACATCAGTTCGATCGGATCAAGCTGGAGATCGGCAATGAGAGTGCAAGATCTCTGTATGAAAAACTCAATACGACATTCGGCACACCATTTGAAGATAAGGATCCGACGGTAAAAGGCGGATACGCGATCTGGATCAAGGACTCGATCCGCTACAAGATGATGCACCGCGGGACTTATTCGACGATCGAGATGACGATCGAGAACTATGATAACCCGGCGGGGTTGCAGATCGGCAAAGATCCCGTTACCATCCATTATCTGAATACGATCGACCTCAACGGAGACGGGAAGGTGGAAGAGAAGATCCTGCTTCTAGGCAATCGCGCGGAGGGGATCACGACGAATTTTGTGAAGCTGTACCTGCTCGTATGGGACGGGAAAAAGACCTATGTGCGTCATATGGATGCAGAATATGACGGGGGATCTTATCCGCAGATCGCATTTTTGGATACCAACAAAGACAAGCAAGAAGACATCGTGATCTCTGCGCTGAACAATATCGTTACGCATTACAATGTTTTTGATTACACCGGTGAAGATGTCAAGCTGATCTACAGCGGATATGAGGCACCGTCAAAGGATGGCTCGAATGAATAAGAGAGAGATCGACAAACTGAGGCTTTTTGTGGGCGGTTTGAAAAATCGCTATGAGGAAAATACGGATCTTTTTATCGGACTGGAGATCGAGTGGAGCTCTGGGCGAAAAAAATTCACGGCATCTTATGACGGGAGCAAAGATCGGCTTTATTACAACAAAGAATATTTGTCGCTGGATCTGAACAAGGCGCTGGACTTTTTGACCGAGGAGACGATAAAATACGATGCGATGATGATGCGTTACAATGAACGAGGTACCACGGTCACGGTCTTTGCGGACGGAAAGAATGTGACCATCCGTCAGGAAGCAAAGGAGAAGGTGCCGACCGTTGCCGAGCCGAGCGGCAGAAGCTATTATATCAAGGCATCGCAGGCAAAGGAGCTTTTGCAGGAGATCGACATCCTGACGCAGGATGGGAAGCTCAAGAATGATAAGATCCGAAAGTATAATCAGATCGATCACTTCATCGAGGTGGTGGATCCGATCATACAGTCGTTGCCCAAGGATCGCAGCATCACGATATTAGACTGTGCTTGTGGAAAGAGCTATCTGACTTTCGTGCTGAATTTTTATCTGGTCGAAGTGCTCAAACGCAAATGTCACATCATCGGCGTGGACTACAATGAAGACGTGATCGCATCGTCGATAAAGCGTGCGGAGCGTCTCGGCTATAGGAATATGGAATTTATCCGGGCGGATCTCAATGCTTTTGAGCCGGATCGCAGCGTGGATCTGCTCGTGAGTCTGCATGCCTGTGACAATGCGACGGACTATGCGATCGCAGCGGGCATTCGTCTGAATGTGCCGGCGATGGTCGTCGTTCCGTGCTGTCATAAGGAATTTATCGATCAGCTGAAAAATGAAGAGATGGCGCCGATCCTGCGCCACAATATATTCAAAGCACGGTTCAATGATATGTTCACGGATGCCTTGCGAAGTTTGTATCTGGAATCGAAAGGCTATGAGGTCTCGCCGCTGGAGTATATCTCGCCGCTGGATACGCCGAAGAATATCATGATCCGCGCGATGAAGAAAAAGGATGGAGATCCGGCAGCAAGAGAAGAATATCGAAGGATCAAAAAGCTGTTCGGGGTGGATCCGATCCTGGAAAAATTATAATGGAGAGAAAAATGAGCATTAAAAGATTGAATATCGGTATCGATATCGACGGGACTTTGACGCATCCCGGTTATTTTATCCCGCATTTGAACGAGCATTTTGACAAAGACATCGTCTATGAGGATATTCGGATCTATGATTTTCGGGAGTTGTATAATACGACGGATGAGGTTTTGACCAAGGTCTTTACCGACGAAAGGAAGGGGATCCTGTTTCAGGTGGAGCTGCTCAAGGATGCAAAGAGGACGGTCTTGGAGCTGGCTGAAAAACATAATGTGCATATCATCACCGCTCGTCGCAAAGAACTGCATGATCGAACGAGACAGTGGCTGGATCGGGTCGGACTTGAAACGATCCGATTACATTCACTGGGAACGCCGAACAAGCGAATGCTCGCGGAGGAGCTCGGGTGTCATTACTTTTTTGAAGATCATCCGACCGCAAGCCGGGAGATCGCCGAAGCGGGCATCTCCGTATTGCTGATGGATGCGCCGTACAATCGTGAGACGACACATGATAATATGAGAAGGGTGCATAGTTGGCAGGATATCCGCAATGAATTGACCGCCAAGGGAGTATTGTGATGAACCGAAAGCTGTTTTTGATCTTTTTTAAGATCGGGCTTTTTACACTCGGCGGCGGACCGGCGATGATCCCTATCGTCCAAAATGAAGTCGTGGATTCTCAAAAGTTGATCTCGGAGCAGGATTTTTTGGATCTGGTCGCTTTTGCATCGGGGTTGCCCGGCGCGATCATCGTCAATCTGAGCATCTTTGTCGGCGATAAGATCAACGGAGTTGCCGGTGCGCTGTCCTCTGCGGCAGGCGCGATCCTGCCGGCATATCTTGCGATCATCGTGCTGGCTTCGATCTTCGATCGCATCTCGAGTTCGGAGATCATCAGGGCGATCTTTTTGGGGATCCGTCCGACGGTGATCGTATTGATCGGGATCTCGCTATATACCATCGTCAAAAAAACGGATTATCAGGGTCTTTCGATCCTTTTCGGCGTCTTGGCACTGATCGGGCTCGCGCTGTTTGATCTGACCGCTTTTACCGTGCTCTTTGCAGCCGGTCTTCTCGGACTGGTGATCTATTCGACCGGGAGGTATCGAGATGCTGATTAGACTGTTTTTGAATTTTCTCAAGATCGGATCGCTCAGTTTCGGAGGAGGTTATGCCGTCGTATCCCTGGTCCGAGACGAGATCGTCGATCGCTATCGCATCATCACATCGGAGCAATTTATCGATCTGGTCGGATTGTCACAGATCTCACCGGGACCGCTCGCGATCAATGCCTCGACCTTCGTGGGGTTTAAGACTGAAGGACTGACGGGTGCAACGATCGCCACGCTCGGAGTCGTTCTGATACCGATCATCCTGTCGCTGTCGCTTTCAAAGTATTACAGAAAAAACGGGGAGAGCAAGCTGATCAAAAGGGTGATGAAAGGGATCCGTCCCTGTGTCGCGCCGATCATTCTGATGGCGACGATCAAACTCTATCCGATGTCGATGGTGGATGTCCGGAGTTATCTGATCGCAGGCATCGTTTTGGCGATCTATCGGTACAAAAAAGTATCGCCCATCATATTGCTCATGATAGGCGGTGGATTAGGATTTTTATTCTATGGGATCTTTTAGGAGATGTCGTCATGGAATTTTCCTTGATACATCCCATGTTCCCTCATATATTTTTGAATACCGTTCAGCACATAACGCTTGTTCAGTACCCATCTGGGTGCGATCAAGCTTTTTTTGTCCCCATCTCCCGTCAGACGATGGATGACGATGTCGGCGGGAGCCTTGGTCAACAGATGGCTCACGAGCTCGATATATTCATCCGCCGTTCTGAGGTAAAAGGGACTTTTTTCATAATACAGCGCCATATCCGTTCGGTGTAGGATGTTGAGCATCTGGAGTTTGATCCCCCAAACACCTGCATCACATACATAGCGCAAACTGTTTTCCATATCGGAAAAGTTTTCGTTCGGCAGATTCAGGATAAGATGAACGACACTTTTAAGATGGCGTGCATTGAGCTGCTTGATCGCCTGATCGAATACGGGCAGATCGTAGCCGCGGCGAATGAGATCGGCGGTTTTTTTGTGGATGCTTTGGAGCCCCAGTTCGACCCAGAGAAAAGTTTTTTTGTTATATTCCTGCAGCAGGTTCAGCACATCTTCGTCCAGGCAATCCGGTCTCGTCGCGATCGCCAGTCCGACGACTCCTTCGACTGCCAATGCTTCATCGTAGAGCGTACGAAGATGATCGACCGAGGCATAGGTGTTGGTGAAATTTTGAAAGTATGCGATGTATCCGGCGTCTTTCCATTTGGAACGAAGCAGCTCGACTTGCGACTGCGCTTGTTTTTGGATGCTGTGCTTCCTGCTTCCGGCAAATTCGCCCGAGCCGGCATCGGAGCAGAAGATGCAGCCACCGTTTCCTTTGCTCCCGTCCCGATTGGGGCAACTGAAACCGCCGTCCAGCGACAATTTGATGATCTTGGTCCCGAAACGTTCCCGGAGCACATCGTTGATCGAATAAAAAAGCTTGTTACGCATATAAACCACCCTTTATGTATTTGGAAAACTTTTCCGATAGTTTCATTATAGAGAAATGCTTGGGATCCGTCAACGGAAAAACGATCGATCGGAAAAAATGATACAAAAAAGCATCCTTTCTTTCGATCGGATGCTTGATATTTTGATGGGACTCTTATCGTAGAGCTCTTGCCGAACCTTGAGATCCGAATACATTTTGGATCTTGTGAGCAACGATCTCTTTGATCGCATCTCGTCCGGGACCAAGGTATTTTCTCGGGTCGAATTCGGATGGATCTTCAGCAAAGATCTGTCGGATCGCCGCTGTCATCGCCATACGAAGGTCGGTATCGACATTGATCTTACATACGCCGAGCTTCGATGCACGGTTCAACATATCCTCCGGCACACCTTTTGCGCCCGGGATCTGTCCGCCGTATTTGTTATTGAGCTCAAGATATTTCGGAATGACCGAAGATGCTCCGTGAAGCACGAGCGGGAATTCCGGCAACAGATCGGAGATCTTTTCCAAGCGTGCGAAATCCAATTTCGGATCACCGGTAAATTTGTATGCACCGTGACTTGTTCCGATCGCGATCGCAAGCGAATCGACGCCTGTGCGTTTTACGAAATCAACTGCCTGATCCGGATCGGTGTAGGTCGCATCTTCTGCGCTTACACTGACATCGTCTTCGACCCCTGCCAGCTTGCCAAGCTCCGCCTCTACCGTTACATTGCGCGGATGAGCATATTCTACGACACGCTGCGCAAGAGCGATATTTTCTTCATAAGGAAGTGCGGATCCATCGATCATAACGGAAGTGAATCCATCGTCGATACATTGCTTGCAAAGCTCAAAGCTGTCTCCGTGGTCAAGGTGAAGCACGATCGGAAGATCGGTCTCCTCGACGGCAGCTTCGACGAGTTTGCGAAGATAGATCGGGTTAGCATATTTTCTTGCGCCTGCGGAGACTTGAAGGATGATCGCAGATTCCAGCTCTTTCGCCGCGCCGACGATCCCTTGGATGATCTCCATATTATTGACATTAAATGCGCCGATCGCATACTTGCCTTCATACGCATTTTTGAACATTTGGCGACTATTCATTAAAGCCATATTTCCTCCTAGATTTGGTTAAACCGATAAAATTTTTTGCCGCAGAAACGCGGCTTTGATCCGGAGCTGCCCATGACAGTATTCTCCAGCCTCTGCATCTATTATAGTATCAAATCGACAAAAATGGTAGCGAAAAATAGAATGTTGGATAGAAAAGGCGTTGTTTTATATCGTAATGCAAAATAGTTGCAGGGAAAATAATATGAACAATCGATCCTCATGATGGAATAGCAATTAAAAAACGAATTGAAAAGAGTATCCTCTGACTAGTATAACGATTCGTTTGGATAGAGTATCAATCATTTGAACAGCTTTAATGTTGGATCGGCTTTTTTATCGGATCAGGGAATAGATAGGGAATAGATATTACTGCAGATAATGTCTACTCGATATAACAATAAAATTGTTATATCGTATCTTATGGAGGATCAAGATAATTGATATTCAAGGTAGATCATGTGCGTAGTTTTTTAAGAATTTTACTACCGGGGCTTCCGGTCGGATCATAGTATTTGTATCGTTCTTTGTGAAAAAATCGGTTGTTTTTTTGAAGAAAAAAGTTGAATTTTTTTTTGATTTTCGATAAAATTATTTAGGGATAAGGAGGAAAACATGTCGACAAAAAAAATTATTCAAGTGGAAGAAAAAGTTCCACATGGGTTATTGTTTCCGCTGAGTTTGCAGCATACTTTTGCGATGTTCGGGGCATCTGTGCTCGTACCGATCATTTTTAACATCGATCCGGGTATCGTATTGTTTATGAACGGGGTGGGGACTCTATTGTTTATCGCGATCACCAAAGGGATCGCACCGGCGTATCTGGGTTCGAGTTTTGCTTTTTTAGGACCGGCTGCCATCATTATCGGAAGCAGCGGTTTTCAATATGCGCAGGGCGGCTTCGCAGTGGTCGGATTTTTAGGCTGTGTTTTGGCTTACATAATTTATCGCTTCGGTACGGATTGGATCAATGTAGTGTTGCCACCGGCGGCGATGGGACCGGTGGTCGCGCTGATCGGACTCGAGCTGGCAGGGCTTACGGTAGCCGGCGGATCGACCGGGGCAAACATCATGGTGGAGGCTCCTACGGCGCAGGACTGGATCGTATTTTTGATCACGCTGGGCGTGGCGGTCTTCGGTTCGGTGATGTTCAAGAATTTCTTTTCAACGGTGCCAATCCTGATCGCGATCGTTTGCGGATATGTTGCGGCATTATTTTTCGGCATGGTGGATTTTACGCCGGTATTTGAGGCAAGCCTGTTTACGCTTCCGAAATATCAGCTGCCAAAATTCAGCGTTCAGGCAACATTGACGATGTTGCCGGTGCTGCTGGTCATCACATCGGAGCATATCAGTCACCAGGTGGTAACGAGCAATATCATCGGCAGAGATCTGCTCAAGAAACCGGGTCTACATCGCAGCATCTTTGCGGACAACTTCTCGACGATGCTTTCGGGATTGATCGGCGGTGTACCGACAACGACTTACGGTGAAAATATCGGGGTCATGGCGGTAACGGGCGTTTATAGTGTGCAGGTCATCGCAGGTGCGGCGATCATTTCGATCATCATGGCATTTATCGGACCTTTGGCGGCATTGATCCAGACGATACCGGGCAATGTCATCGGGGGCGTGACCTTCTTGTTGTACGGGATGATCGGAGCGTCGGGGATCCGATTGCTGGTCGATGAAAAAGTCGATTACAGCCAGTCGAAGAATCTGATCTTGACTTCGGTCGTATTTACGGCCGGTCTGAGCGGTCTGGCGGTCAACTTTGCAGGCATCCAGCTCAAAGGAATGGTGCTTGCGAGCGTGGTTGCGATCCTGATCTCTTTGGCATTCTATGTGATCGAAAAAGCAGGACTGATGAATCATTGATCGGATATGGAGCAAGGCTCTGATCTCGGCTTGATCGGATGAGATCGACTGATAATACAAACGGAGCCTATGGTCAAAGGATCATAGGTTCTTTTTCGCAGATCGAACTTGGAGGGTTTATGAAAGATGTACTATGGATGATCGCCTTGCCGCTTGGCATTTTTGGGGTCGTGTATCTTTTGTACTTGTCGGGATTTGGCGTTTTTTACTGCGGAACATCATTCTGGCGTTACTGTACGATGGGATTATTCAAAGATGAAATAATAGGGACCTGTTCATCCTGCAACGGCTATCAGAAGAAAGTTTTTCGACCGAAGACAGAGAGATACCGACTGGATCTAGGGATCCTGAGCTCGCAAGGAAAGATCCATGTGGAAGTGATCGATCGTGACAAAAAGCTATTGTTTAAGCTGGATAAGGATCATCCGACACATGAATGTTCTTTCGTTCCCAAAAGAAGATATTATATGATCTTTCGTTTTTACAAAATGAGCGGAAAGTATTCGCTGAGATGGATAAAGATTTAAGGAAAAGAGATGTTTTTACAATAGAACAGCTCGATAAGGGGCAGATCGGTAGGTCTGCTCTTTTGTTGCTTTTAGAAACAGAAGGAGCGGATAATAATACTATTATTCTTTAGAACCGGCACTTAACAACATGTTTATTTTTTATAGCTCATATGGAACGATGCCCTCGCCTGTTTCGTCGTTTCGTTGAGAACGGAAATGGTATTTATAATAATATCCTTTAAATCTATCACTTGGCAACATTTTTGTTTTTATATAGTTTTAGGAAATGGTATCCTCATCACTGCATTGCTTCACCGGAACGGAAATGTATTTATGTGATGATTTTATGGGATAATAGTATAAGAAACGGGGATCGGGTGAAGATCACATAAAAAGGAGAGGCCTTTGCGTTTGCAAAAGTTTCTCCTTTTAATGATCTGTTTCTATTTGTTATTTATCCCACTGTGAACGAGGAATGAACGCAAGCTGCACCGGAGATGCGGATCCGTTTGCCAGCATATATCGGATGGTCGTGCTCTGTCCGCCCGGTATCCTGCCAAGGTATCGCGCGTCATGCGGTCCGTAGCTGCTGACGGTACGGTTGATCCCGTCCGGCCAGCCGATAAAGCCTCGGAATGCACCGCCTCGACAGTTTACAAAGATCAGGGTATCTTCTGCCGGTGTTACGGTGATCTTGTATTCTACGCCGTAGTTTCCTCGGTTGGATACGCTTTCGCCGGTGATCCCGTCTATGCCGGTCACCCACTCGCTCTCGCCTTTGCCGAGGAGGATGCTTGTGAACTCGCGCATCGGTACTTGGATCGCGGTATCGCGCTCGATCACATTGAAGGTCCCTCTCGGATGCTGATCTCGCGGAAGATATGGCAATAGCGGAAGGTGCTCCAATTTTGTCGTAGGACCGAATGCCGCAACGGTGATCTTTACGCTGCCCGTTGTCTCAAATTCGCTCAGCATGGAGATGAGATTGTTCGGTTTCCAATTCAGATCTGCTCGAGAGTCATAGACGATGGCTGATTTGCCGACATCGATGGACGTTGTCTTCCATGGCGAGTTTGCCAAAAAGTGTGTCTCGAGCACTTTTCCGCCGACTTCATGCGGATCCGGGGAAGGACCCTTCATACCCGTGCGTTCCAGATTGAAATTGACAGGTACGATGTCCACATTCTCGACGATGACGACAACTCCTGCGCCGGATGCTTTCGGTGCGGAGATCTTGTTGACATGATAGGTCAGCAATCGTCCTTTTTGCGCTGAGATCGTATCTTGGTAAAGGATCCCGTAGTCAAAGACATTTTCCGGCGAGTCACTCATGATGAGCAGTCCCGGCTTGTCTTCAAAAGTCAGATCTCCCAGGTTTTGGAATAGCTGAAGATAGTTTGTACCATTATAGTTTTCGAGTGTCGTGTTGACGAATCCGCCGCCTTTTGCCAAAAAGTCGAGCTGAGTCTGCACGATCCGGTCGTTGATATTTACTTCCAGCTCGTGAGGTTCGCTGAGATTTCCGTAGGCATCCTTCAGCTGCAAGGTCACAAAATATTTTCCGGCGGTGAAAAATCGCAGCGGCTTTTGAGGGATCGCTTTGGACGGGTCTTGGCTTTCATGACGGTAAGTCCACAAAGTCTCGGTGATCATTTCCCACGGCTCGTTGTCTTGGGTGTAGATGATATCGAATTCTTCGCCTCGTCCGATGTCTGTTTTGTTGACCGAAACATTGGAGAGTTTCGGGGCTTCATTTTTGAGGAGGGTCAGTGTCTTTTTGGTCCACTGGCTCCATACTTTTTTGTTGTTTTGGACACGGTACATGATCTCGTGATCGCCGGGAGCGGCTGTCTCCAGGAGTTTGTTGATATTCGGATCTTTAACAGCGGGTGCCGTAGAGATCGCAAATTCGCGCTTGACGATCGGGTCTGCGTCCGGATCGGAGCTTTTGTCTATGATCTCGATCTGTTGTCCTTGGATATAGCTTGGCTGCACAAATTCAAAATCGGCGATCGGCGGATTGGCATCGAGAACTTTTTCTTTGATGCTGACCTCTTTTTTTGTCGGATCGTAGTTGATGCTCAGTCCGAAATGTGTTGCAAAAAATTTGACCGGAAGGAGCGTCGTATTGTTTTTAGAGATCGGAGCATCCTCCAGTGACACTTTTTTGCCGTTTACGATCGCTTCTTTTTTGTCCAAGGTAACAGTCACTTTTGTGTTTGCGGTCTTCACGGTGATCTGCTTGGTCTTTTTGTCGAAGGAAGGCGATGCACCGAGCACCTGCTCTGCCAAAAATCGCATCGGTAAGTAAGTCCTTCCGTTGACCGACTCTGCAGCGGCAGGCAATTTGACTTCTTTGCCGTCCACTGTCGCTTTGGTGCTTCCCAGGGTCAGGCGCACTGTTTTCGGTGCTTCCTGTTTTTCGGCAGGAGGTGTTGCGACAGGAGGTCGAGCCGGTTCTGTCGGTTTGGTCGGCTCGGTCGAAGGGAGCGGTTCCGTCGGCTGAGCAGGCTGCCCGTCTATCGGTTCGGTGGTCTGCGTATCTCCCGGGGTCGTATCGAACAGGGGATCGCCGTCTGCGTAAGAGAAGTTCTGCATCAGAAGAAGACAGACAAGGATCATGCTTAAAAATTTCTTGGTATTCATAGTCGTCCTTTCAAAAGTTTATAGTATCCAATCATCAAGGCTGTAGATCTCTTTTACGAATGCCACATTTTGCCGATTGACGATGTGTGGAAAAGTATGATTTGTTGTCGAGGTGTTTTTTTTCTTACCGGAGATGCTTCGGTACAAGCTTTTTAGGCAACTGAACGCCACATGACGAGGGTTTTGGTAGATCGATGCGTTGATGACGCCGTTCTCGATCGATGAGATGATGTCATCGGAGAGTTCGTGACCGATCAGTACGATCTCATCCCCTTTGTTTTGCTGATGGATCACCTTTGCGACATGTTGTGTCATCGAGTTGGTCACATAGATCCCGTCCAGATCGGGATTGGTCTTGAGCACATGGTCCGTGAGCTCGTTCATCTCTTCGATATACAGATTTTCGTGCGCATCGCTGAGCATCCTCGTGTTGAAGATCCGCTCGAGTTTGAGCTTCGGGAAATTTTTGTGAACCGAGGAGATGAATCCTAAGATCCGGTTTTCGATACACAGTACATCGCGATGTACGCCGACGATCGCGATCTTTCCTTCGCCTTGGAGATACAGACCCATCAGATGTGCGGCGATCTCTCCGGCGGCAACGTCATCGAGTCCCGTATAGCTTTCTCTCGAACTGTTCGGGGCATCGGAGATCAGCGTGTTGATCACGATCCCTTTTTTGGTCAGTTTGTCGATGTAGGGATCCAGCTTGTACGAATTGTATGGGATCGCGGCGATCCCTTTGATATCGGAATCGAGCAGTTCCTCAAAGATCTTGATCTGATCATCGATCCGATAGCTGGATGTTTTGAACGGTACGATCTCCGCTCCGTAGAATGAATACGAACGCTCAAAATCCTGTACGCCTTTTTCGACCTGTGCCCAAAAATGCGGTTCGGCATCCGGATAGACGACAGCGATCTTGATCGGGTTGCGTTTGGCAACCAGCGCGCGCGCCACCGAGCTTGGAGAGTAGTTCAATTCTTCCGCGATCTTCTTGATCTTTTCTTCGGTCTCCTTGGACACGCCTCCTCGCGCATGCATCACACGATCGACCGTTCCGATCGACACATTGGCAGCGGCAGCCACGTCTTTTATGGTCGCTTTTTTTGTGTTTATCATATTAGCCTCCTCATGATCTCCCATCATTATATCAAATAAAGCAAAAGAATGCTTTGAAATTGGACAAAGGTAACACAAATGTAATTTTAGCACAAATTTTTTTACAAAAAGTTACAAAGGTTACGATCATCAGCGATCCGAGATCCGTTTCACCGTGGGCGAATGTCATAGTGAAGATATATCCTGTAGGAGATACCGATCAAAGGATGGCAAAAAAAAAGGGGACGGGGCGATCCGAAAAGGCTGAGCATTTACCTTTTTGTAGGGCTATGATAAAATATTTCAAGAAATAATAACACAGAAGTGGAAAGCGGATTTGTATGAATGAAAAAGATTGGAGAAGGTATGAGCGGACAGGAGCGGGAAAGAGAAGTACAACAAAAGATGGCGGACCTGACGGAAAGGCTGAAATACTATAATGAGCAATATTACGAAAAGGATGAGAGCGTGATCAGCGACTTTGAGTTCGATGCGCTGATGAAGGAGCTGATGGAGCTGGAGGAGAAGTATCCGCAGTTTATGGATCCCAAATCGCCGACGATCCATGTGGGTGGAAAGGCGGTCGAAGGATTTTCGCCATATCATCACGCCCGACAGATGCTTTCGCTGGGCAATGTGTTCAGCGAGGGGGAGCTGTATGATTTTGATCAGAGGGTGCGGGCGGTCGTGCCGGATCCGGAATATGTTGTGGAATACAAGATCGACGGATTGTCCGTTTCGCTGGAATATGAAAATGGTGTCTTTGTGCGAGGAGGAACGCGCGGAGACGGGGTCGTCGGAGAAGATGTGACGCACAATCTCAAAACGATCCGAGAGATCCCACAGCGGATCGACCGACTGGAACCGCTCATCGTTCGGGGAGAGGTCTATATCGGGAAAAAAGCTTTTGCCAAGATGAATGCCAAGCAGGAGAAGGACGGGCTTCAGACTTTTGCCAATCCTCGTAATGCGGCGTCCGGCTCTTTGCGACAGCTGGATCCGAAGATCACGGCAAAGCGTCCGCTGTCGATCTTCATCTTCAATGTGGAGAATGAGATGATGCAGCACGCAAAACATGAGGAGATGCTAAATCTTTTGGAAGAACTTGGTTTTCCGGTCAGTCCTTGCCGAAAAAGATGCAGCTCGATCCAAGAGGTCTGGGATACGATCCAAGAGATTGGGGAAGAAAAAGATAAGCTGGATTTTGATATCGACGGGATCGTCATCAAAGTCAACGATATCCGTCAGCGCGAGCAACTGGGCGCAACATCCAAGACGCCTCGATGGGCTACGGCGTACAAATTCCCGGCGGAGAAAAAAGAGACCAAGATCTTGGATATCGAAGTGCAGGTGGGAAGAACGGGCGTGCTGACGCCGACCGCGATCCTGGAGCCGGTTTTCATCTCGGGGAGTACAGTCAGTCGTGCGACGCTGCACAATCAGGACATCATCGACCAGAAGGATATTCGGATCGGCGATACGGTCATCATCCAAAAAGCGGGAGAGATCATTCCGGAAGTTATCGAAGTGCTTTTTGACAAAAGGTCGGGCGATGAGTCGAAATATCATCTGCCGTCACAATGTCCGGAGTGTCAGAGCGATGTGGTCCGTGAGGAGGGTGAGGCAGCCTACAAATGTTTGAACATCTCCTGTCCGGCAAGGATCAAAAGATCGATCATCCATTTTGTTTCAAAACAGGCGATGGATATCGACAAACTCGGGACTTCGATCGTCAACAAACTCTATGATAACGGTCTGATCAAGAGCATTGCGGACATCTACCGGTTGAGGATGGGAGATTTTCTGTCGATGGAGGGTTTCAAGGAGAAGTCATCGAAGAATCTGATGGATGCGATCGAAGCATCGAAGCAACAGGAGCTCTATCGGCTGATCTTCGGTCTGGGGATCGATCTTATCGGAGAAAAAGCGTCAAAAACGCTCCAGAAAAATTTTGGGTCGATGGATGCTCTGATGGAAGCCGGTGTCGAGGAGCTTCTCGCACTGCCTGATTTCGGAGGCAGGATGGCGCATAGCATAACGGACTTTTTTGCCAACGAAGAAAATCGAAAACTGATCCGGGATATGCAGGAGCTGGGGGTCAACATGACGGCGGAGATGATGCAGGAGTATCCTCAAAAGCTGAGCGGACTGAAATTCGTGCTCACCGGCACGCTGCCGACGCTGAAGCGAAGTGAAGCGGCTGC
>JAUMYO010000026.1:18480-24054 GCA_030528605.1 Peptostreptococcaceae bacterium
AAAATCCTATCAAAATAATCGGGAATAAAAATGTTTTCCCATAGACAGACGGGGGAAATTTTATTATAATATAAATGTAAACTGAAAATTATTAGTTCGTGCTCACTTGGCGAAGACCGTCTGAGCATGAAGAATTTGAATGAAGGAGAGTGAAACGAATTATGGCAAAAAAGACGCCTCTCTATGAGGAGCATCTAAAGGCAGGCGGAAAAGTGGTGGACTATGCCGGCTGGTTTCTGCCGGTAGAGTATAAAGGCCTTGTTCCGGAGCATGAAGCGGTTAGAAATCGCGTTGGGATGTTTGATGTTTCGCACATGGGGGAGATTACTCTTCTTGGGAAGGATGCAAGGCGCTTTGCAGATCACCTGACAACAAATAATATCCAAACGCTGGATGACGGACGAGTGATCTACGGATTCTTGTGCGACGAAAGCGGTGGAGTGGTGGATGACTTGTTGACTTACAGAGCGTCAGAAGAGGACATCTACTTGGTAGTGAACGCTGCGAATGTAGATAAGGATCATCAATGGATATTGGATCACAAAGCAGGATTTGATGTCGAAGTAAAAAATGTTTCCGATGAAACGGGAGAAGTTGCAGTACAAGGACCGGATGCGGAAAAAACTTTGCAAAAATTGACAGACTATGATCTGTCGTCGATCCCATTCTTTGCATTTCGCCGCAATGTGATGATCGCAGGCGTGGAGTGCATGATCTCTAGAACGGGCTACACCGGTGAAGATGGATTCGAGGTGTATTCGACAAGAGAAGGTATCGTAAAAGTTTGGAATGCGGTATTGGAGGCAGGTGCTGAATTCGGTATCGAGCCTTGCGGACTTGGATGTCGTGATACGCTTCGATTTGAAGCGGCACTTCCGTTGTATGGTCATGAGATCTCTGCGGAGATCACGCCGTTGGAGGCAGGATTTAAATTCTTTGTTGACTTGAACAAAGAGGACTTTATCGGCAAAAAAGCTTTGAGCGAGCAGCATGCGGCAGGAGCACCGCGCAAGATCATCGGTCTGGAATTGCTGGGCAAAGGGATCGCGCGTGAAGGCATGAAGGTCGTGAAGGACGGCAAAGAGATCGGTCATGTAACGACCGGATATTTGAGCCCGACTCTCAAGAAGGCGATCGCAAATGTTTTGCTTGAAGCGGATGAAGCTGTTCTTGACAGTGAGGTCAAGGTTCTTATGAGAAACCGTGAGGTCGATGCGAAATTGATCTCAAAAAGATTTTTGAACAAAAATACAAAGAGTAAATAGTTTACAGGAGGATCAAAAAATGAAAGTTGAACAAGGATTATTATATACACAAGACCATGAGTGGATCAAAGTAGAAGGCGAAGTAGCATATATCGGGATCACCGATTTTGCTCAAAGCCATTTGGGTGACATCGTTTATGTAGAACTTCCTGAGGTCGGCGATGAGTTCGGCAAAGGGGAAGCTTTTGCATCCGTAGAGTCTGTAAAAACAGCTGCAGATGTTAATATGCCTGCAGGCGGAAAAGTAGAAGCGGTGAACGAAGCGCTTAACGATGATCCTGCTTTGATCAACAGCGACTGCTATGCAAACTGGATGGTCAAGATCGCTCTTGCAGATGTAGGCGAGCTGGATGGTCTTATGAGTCCGGAGGCTTACGAAGAATTTTCATCAAAGGAGGAATAGAATGTATCCATATATCCCAACGACGGAGGCGGATAAGAAGGCGATGCTCGATAAGATCGGTCTTTCGTCAACTGACGAGCTGTTCAATGACATTCCTGCCGCGTTCCGCTTGACAAAGGACCTTGATCTGCCAAAGCATAAGAATGAGTTGGAAGTGGTCAAGTGGATGAAGGAGCGTGCTGCGGAGAACAGAGGCGTACACGATCTTACCTGCTTCCTTGGAGCAGGCGCTTATGACCATTATATCCCGTCGATCGTCGATGCTCTGATCTCCCGATCGGAGTATTATACCGCATATACACCATACCAGCCGGAGATCAGCCAGGGAACGCTGCAATATGTGTTTGAGTTCCAAACTTTGATCACTCGCTTGACCGGTATGGATGTGGCGAATGCGTCGCTTTATGACGGCGGAACAGCTTATGCGGAAGCGGCTATCATGGCTTGCAACTATGCGAGAAGAAAAGAGATCGTCGTTTCAAAGAGCGTGAATCCTCAGGCGATGGAGATCCTGAAAACTTACTGCCATGGACAATCGATCGCATTGATCGAGGTAGAGACCGCAGATGGCGTGACAGACCTTGATGACCTTGCGAAAAAGATCACTCCGAACACTGCGGGAGTGATCATCCAAAGTCCAAACTTCTTCGGATGTATCGAAGATGTGGCTAAAGCGACTGAGATCGCGCACAGTGTAAAGAAATGTGCAATGATCCTTGCAACGGATCCGTTTACACTTGGCGTGCTCAAAAAGCCGAGCGAGTATGATGTGGATGTTGTCGTAGGCGAAGCACAGGGACTTGGTCTTGCGCTGAACTACGGCGGACCTTACCTTGGGATCATCGCATCAAAAGAAGAATATATGAGAAAGTTGCCGGGACGATTGGTAGGACAGACAGTAGATATGGACGGCAAGCGTTCATTCGTATTGACATTGGCAGCGAGAGAGCAGCATATCCGTCGTGAAAAAGCGACCTCTAATATTTGTACAAACCAAGGGTTGATGACATTGGCAGCAACGATCTATATGTGTACGATGGGCAAGCAGGGGATGCGTGAAGTCGGACTTCAGGCTACATCCAAGGCACATTATGCGCTTGAGAAGCTGACTGCAAGTGGAAAATTCAAACCGCTGTTCAGTCATCCGTTCTTTATGGAATTTGCTTTGACAAGCGATATCGAACCGGAAAAGATCAACAAGGCACTTTTGGAAGCGGGCATCATGGGTGGCTATCCGCTGGGCAAGAATTTCCCGCAGTACAAGAATGCGATCCTTTATGCAGTGACCGAGAAGAGGACAAAAGAAGAGATCGACCGCTTATGTGAAGTATTGGAGGGGATATAAATGAAGAATTACGATAAAATGATTTTCGACCTTTCCGTTGAAGGTCGCCGCGCGTACTCCCTGCCAGAGCTTGATGTGCCGGTAACAAAGAATATCCCGGATGAATTTTTGCGCAAGGATGAGCCGGAGTTCCCGGAACTGTTTGAACTTGACATCATCCGTCATTACACGAATCTTTCACAGAAAAACTTCGGGATCGACACAGGATTCTATCCGCTGGGATCTTGTACTATGAAATACAATCCGAAGATCAATGAGCAGATGGCTCGCCTCGAAGGATTTGCAAATCTGCATCCGCTACAGGAAGAGTCTACCGTACAAGGTGCGCTTCGTTTGATGTATGAATTGGATCAAGCGCTTTGCGAGATCACCGGAATGGATAAGATGACATTGAACCCTGCTGCCGGAGCACATGGTGAGTTTACCGGTGTAAACATGATCAAAGCATATCATGAGCATCGTGGAGATATGAAGCGAGACAAGATCATCGTTCCGGACTCTGCGCATGGTACGAACCCTGCTACTGCTGCGATGGCGGGCTGCAGTGTCGTAGAAGTAAAGTCGGACGAAAACGGACTTGTAGATATCGAGTCATTGAAGGCGGTCGTTGGTGATGATACTTGTGCATTGATGCTTACAAATCCGAACACAGTTGGATTGTTTGAGACTCATATCCAAGAGATCACAGACATCATCCATCAAGCAGGCGGACTTGTTTACTATGACGGAGCGAATGCGAATGCGATCATGGGTCATGCAAGACCGGGCGATATGGGATTTGACGTTGTGCATTTGAATATCCACAAAACGCTGACTACACCACATGGTGGCGGTGGTCCCGGATGCGGACCGGTCGGCGTGAAGAAGATCCTGGAGCCTTTCCTTCCGACACCTACCGTTGCAAAAGACGGCGATCGTTACTTCCTTGATTACAACATCCCGAATTCCATGGGTCGGGTAAAAGACTTCCAGGGACATTTCGCGATGATGGTGCGTGCATACACTTACATCCTGATGATGGGATGTGACGGACTGAAAGAAGCATCGACCGTTGCGGTATTGAACGCAAACTATGTGAAAGAATGTCTGAAAGATGATTACAAGATCTCTTATGACAGAGTCTGCAAGCACGAATGTGTATTTGCCGGACTGAAAGACAATGCAGGCGGCGCGGTATCGACGCTGGATGTAGCGAAGCGATTGATGGACAAAGGATTCCATCCGCCTACTATCTATTTCCCGCTTATCGTGCATGAAGCATTGATGATCGAGCCGACAGAGACTGAGAGCAAAGAAACGCTGGATGCTTTCATCGATGCGATGAAGACGATCGCAAAAGAAGCGAAAGAAGATCCGGAAGAGTTGAAGACAGCGCCTCACACCACTTTGGTCCGAAGACCGGATGAAGCGTTGGCAGCTCGTAAGCCGATCTTGAAATATACAAAAGAATAATTTTAGATCCGGGAGAGGGGCAAAGACTCCTCTCCATTTTTGAATACAGGAGGAAATATGTCAAAGACGATTACTGTGATCGGTGGCGGTCCGGGAGGATATGTTGCAGCGATCCGTGCGGCACAACTGGGTGCAGAGGTCGTGCTGGTAGAAAAAGACCGATTGGGCGGGACCTGCCTGAATCGAGGCTGTATCCCGACAAAAACACTTTACAAAACGGCGGAGTTGATGCATCAGCTCAAGCGCGGCGAAGAATTTGCGATCCTGGGGAACGGTTCTCCGACAGTAGACGGAGGATTGCTCTATGATCGTAAGAAAAAAGTCGTAGACACACTCGTTGGCGGGATCGAGCAACTGGTCAAAGCGTATTCGAATATCAAGCTTCTGGTCGGAGAAGCAAGTATCGTCAATAAAAACCAAGTCGATGTACAGTTGGCGGATGGAAGCAAAGAAAGCGTGCAGACCGATGCCATCATCATCGCGACCGGAAGTCGTCCGGAAATGACCGAAACAAAAGGGATCGAATCGGAAGGAGTTATCACATCGGATGAACTTCTTGAACTCAAAGAGATCCCGAAAACGCTGATCGTAGTTGGAGGCGGCGTGATCGGTCTGGAGTTTGCGAGCATCTATCAGGAGCTGGGAAGCCATGTGATCCTGCTTTCATCCAGGATCTTGAAAAATGCGGACAAAGAGATCGGCAGAAGATTATTCCCTCTTCTCAAGAAGCAAGGGATCGAGGCATACAATGACATCCGTGCGAAAGAGATCATTCGCGAAGGCGGACAGCTTCGTGTAGTCGCGCAATACAAGACAAAAGAAGAGACCGTAGAGGTGGTCGGCGACTATGTACTGATCGCCAGCGGACGAGGTCCGGTATATGACGGACTTGATCTCGAGGGCATCGGTGTCGAGCATGATGCCAAAGGGATCAAAGTAAATGAGAACTTTGAGACCAATGTTGCCGGCATCTACGCGATCGGCGATGTCGTCAAAAACAATCCGCAGCTTGCCCATGTAGCAAGTGCTCAAGGGGAAGCGGTCGCAGAGCATTTGATGGGACATAAGCCGGATATCAATATGAAGATCTATCCGAACTGCGTCTTTAC
>JAUMYO010000026.1:24154-26493 GCA_030528605.1 Peptostreptococcaceae bacterium
GCGGCAGGCATCTTTGGACAAGCGATCCATGTTGCTCCTGCCAGGAGGAAAAAATAATGCTTTATGTAGAATCCCATTCCTTTGATCCCGAATACAATCTTTCATTCGAAGAATATCTGTTCAAATATCTGCCTTTGGATGAAAATGAATATGTTACCCTTTGGCAAAATGAGCCGGCGGTGATCATCGGAAAAAATCAGAATGCTTGGGCGGAGATCGATCGGGAATATATCGAAGAAAATCGGATCAAAGTAGTGCGCCGTATCACAGGCGGCGGCGCCGTTTATCACGATCTCGGCAATCTGAACTTTTCATTCGTGACCAAAGATCGTGCAACGGGACAGATCGACTTTTCTCTATACTACAAACCGATCGTTGCAGCGCTTCGGGCGATGGGCGTGGAAGCCGAACTTTCCGGCCGAAACGACATCACCGTCGATGGCAAAAAAGTGATCGGCGCATCCCAATCGATCTGGAAAGGTCGCGTACTCTCCAATGGCTGCATCCTTTTTGATGTGAAGATGGAATCTCTGGCATCCGCACTCAATGTCCGTCCTGAAAAATTGGTGACAAAAGGGATCGAGTCCGTTCGTGCGCGCGTGACCAATATCAAGCCGTATCTGGGGATGGACAAAGATGTCAATGACTTTAAAGCACTCTTGCTAAAAGAGATCTTTAAACAATTTGGCGAAGAGCCGAAGGAATATAAGCTGACCGAGCAAGATCACCAAGAGATCCTCAAGATCAAAGAGGCGAGATTCGGGCGAAAAGAATGGAACTGGGGACGATCTCCGAAAGGAAGCTTTTCCAATGGCGTGAAATTCCCTTTCGGCTGGGTCGAGATCTCCACCGATATCGTCGGCGGGAAATTGAAAGATGTGAACATCCTCGGCGACTTCTTCGGAACGGAAGATGTGAACGACATAGCAACTGCTTTGGAAGGCACGATGTATGATAGAAGATCCATTGAAGATGTGCTGAAAACTTTTGAACTGAAAAAATACTTTGGGCAAGTCGAAGCAAGCGAGCTTGCCGAACTCTTCTTTGAGTAAAGAAAATCAAAAAGCAGGCGAAATCGCAAAAATTTTTGAATGAAGATGCAGTCCAAAGCACGAAGATCTTATAAACTTGGCAGAAATTTTTTGAACAGGGAGATACAAAAATACGGAAAGATTTTAGCTGCCGGGGCAAGGAAAGATCTAAAAGAACAGAAAGATCACCGAAAATTTTTGAGCAAAGACAAACTGGAAAAGAGAAGGTCCGCGGAACTTTTCGCAAACGATCCAAAAGTATGAGTAAACTCAACGACTGTCTTTTGAATAAAAAACCAAAAGCATGAAAGATTTTTCAAATCATTTTCGCGAGACAAAAATCAAAAAATACTTTTTCAAAACGATCAAGATACTAAAAAATATCCCCGAAGAAAATACGGTAACGGAACGATAAATATTTTTATAAGGGCGGAGGGATTCCTTCTGCCCTTAAAGCTCATTTTTGTACATAAATCATTACCTTATTGTAGCGATGCAAATGTTAAGCTAAAGCCGTGTTCTTCGGAAGTTTGATCAATATAGGCAGTGTATACTGCGGAAAGGGTTTCAAATGAGATCTATTGGGGAGTTATTATATCAGGAATGTTGTAAATCGGATCCGGAGCTAGAAACCGTAAAAGATCTGCTTAGAGCATTTCACGCAGAAGATGAACTTTCAGGAGCATATCTGTTGATGAGTTTAAAGTCGTTCGGTTCTGAAGATCTGATCGAAGATAAGCTCTATTTTTTGAAAGGGAAGGCAACAGATCGAAAAGAGGATCTACGACGCTATGATCAAGATCAACTGGATGAGGTGATAAAAAAATATACATTGGATACAAATCATGATCGCTATGATGATTATATCGTACAGGCGTTCGGTGATCATGAATACTTTGTGGTTGAAAAGGTATGGGAAAATCTTGAGAACAAGATCGCCCAATGTTTTCTTGAAGACCGTTTAGAAGAAAATCGTTCTTTGCTTTTGGAATATCGCTATAAGATCGAGAACCGATATACTGCTGCTTTTATAAAATTATTCCATATTATTTGGGAACATCGTTTGATCGATTTAGATCAGGCGGACTTAATAGAGTTTCTAAATATTCTGTCCTATAATGTAAATAGTCCGCATTGTATAGAATTGTATAAGATCTTGCTTGATCGTATCGATGAATGTATGAGTCTGTCGGATCATACCGAAGAAAGATCCTCTACATCGTTTTGTCAAGGAGAAGAAGGTGATGATGATCTTTGTGAAGATTGGCGTGAAGAACTTCTGGAGGTATTGGGGACGGAGGAAAGCTT
>JAUMYO010000027.1:0-7197 GCA_030528605.1 Peptostreptococcaceae bacterium
AGACCCGCTAAGATCATTCCGGTCGTTTTTTTCATCATAACAACTCCCTAAGGATTTTTGTGTGACTTTATCATACCATGCTTTGTTACGAAAAATCCCCTTGAAAGTGGATGAAAGATGAGCCGAAATCGTGGCAAAGTTATGTCAAAAAATAGGATCATAGCCGTCGAGCGGCAGAACGATCTTAAAGTCTGTCGATCCGTCGGCGCAGGAAGCGGAGATCATACCGCCATGTTCTTTGACGATCTCTCTTGTGATCGACAGCCCGATGCCGAATTTTCCGTTTCTTCCTTTATAAAATCGCTCAAAGATATGAGGAAGATCCTCAGGCGTTATGCCGGGACCGTCATCCAAGATCCGAACGGTCGCCGAACGCTCATCCGTTTCGCATCGGATCTCGATCCGGCTGCGAGCGTATCGGAGCGCATTGGACAGCAGATTGGAAAAAGCGCGTTCCAACAGTTTTTCATCGCCGGATACGAAGACCTTTTCGCTCGGCAGATGATGAGCGATCTCGATCCCTTTTCGCTCGGCGATGCTTTGGATCGTGGCGGAACAGTCGTAAAGAAGATCTTGTAGGACGAGTCTTTCGCGATCTTGCTGCGATCCGTGATCCATTTTGGAGAGAAAGAGGATCTCATCCACCAATTCGGACATTTTTTGACTTTCTTTGATGATGATCTCGCATGCTTTTATCTCATCTTTTATCACACCGGAATGGATCCCCTCCGCATAGCCTTGGATCGACATGAGCGGGGTGCGAAGCTCATGAGACGCATTTTGAAAAAACTGCTGCTGACTTTCTTCCGCCCGATCGAGCATTTTTGCCATCGCCTGCATCGTGGAAGAAAGTTCATTAAACTCTTCGTAGGCAAAAGAGTCCGACACTTGGAGCGGCTCACGATTTCCGATGGCGAGAAGATGTTGTTTCAAACGACACAGCGATCGATCGATCTTTTTTGCCATCCCGAAAATGGCGAGGACGGACAGGATACCGAAGCTGAACATCAAGAGGATCAGCACTTCGTTGAGCAGGTCCAAAAAGTTTTGGATCGGTGTGATATTGCTGAACAAAAGGAGCGTATAGTTTTTGGGCTGAGGCGCATCCTTGGTGACGAAATAGCCGTCAAATCCGCCTCGATAGGTCTTACTTTTTACATAGTAGGTCCCCTGTTCGATACTGATCTTGATCGCATTTGCCGATCGGATGACGGAGGGGTCGTCGCGGACATAGCGTTCGATAGAGAGGGTGCGTTCCATTTCCAGATTGGAATACCAAGGCGGACCGGGATAAAGGACCTGTTCCCGATCATCCAAGAGGATATGATAGACCGAGACGATGAGTTCGTCGTCCATCTGGTCCGAGTAGGCGAGATCCATCGGGTCGTTGAAATAATCATCAAAATAAGAGAACATCTCCGTCATCCGCTTTGCCGTGATGCCCTCGATATAGTGCTGGATCGCCATATTAAAGATGATCAGAATGATCCCGAAAGAGATAAGGATCATGATGGAAGGGATGAGCAGAAGATTGCTCTTGAGCTTAGTGATCTTCATCGGGGTCTCCTCCGCTCTAAGATCGTGCTTTTTCCAAAAGCTTGAAGCCGAAACCCCAGACGGTCTCGATCACGACATTGCTTTCGTAGGAGGCGATCTTTTTTCTAAGTCGTTTGATCGTATCATCGGTGACTCGGGTCTCGACATAGTTGTCATATCCCCAGATCATCTGCAGCAGTTCGTCTCTGGAGATCGCCTTGTCCTTGTGCTCGATCATATAGGAAAGCAAAGAGTATTCGGTGTTGGTCAGTTTGATCTCCAAACCTTTGCAATACGCGGTCTTCTGCATCGGATAGAGCGTGATGTCACCGAAAGACAATTCTTGGGTCGCGGTCTTTTCGTGATCTTTTGACAAGCGTTTCAGGATCGCTTTGACGCGCATCGTCAGCTTGACGGGTGAAAACGGCTTGGTGAAATAGTCATCGCAGCCCAGCGTGAATCCTGTGATATAGTCGGCATCCGTACCTCGGGCGGTCAAAAGGATGATCGGCACCTCCGATCTTTTCCGAATGGAAGAGCAGATACTGAATCCGTCGGTCCCCGGCATCATCACATCAAGGATCACGAGATCGGCGGGATCTTGTTCAAAAGCGGCAAGAAGATCATCTCCGTTTTCAAAAAGTTTGATCTCGAATCGTTCTTCTTCCAAAAATGTTTTTATCAATTCGCGTATATTTTTTTCATCATCGGCTACATAAATTTTAGCGTTCATAATACCTCCGGTTTTTTTGGCGAGAAGTTCGCCTGAAAAGGATAAGAAGATTATACCATAATAGGATACTGTGTACAACAAATTGCGCGGAGTTGGGAGGAGCAAGGGGATAAAAAATGCTCTGTCACCGATCTTTTCAAAGCGGTGATAGAGCATTTTTGCGATCGCATGGAGTCTTGTCCGTCAGCATCCTAAGAGGCGGATGATCCGCTGTGCTTGGGATCGTGAACGGTCGAATAGATCTGCCGGATCTGAAGGATCTTATCCGGATCCGGCGTGATGATATCGAAGTTCGGTTTGGCGATATAGTAGCCCTGGATATAATCGATCCCCATCTCGATCAGCTTTTTCATTTCTTCTTCGGTCTCGACCCCTTCGCCGATCACTTTGATATTTTTTGATCGGGTGTATCGAAGGATGTTCGACACGATGGTCTGACGTTCGATATCATGGTGGATATTGCGGATCAGGCTCATGTCGATCTTGATAAAGTCGGGATCCACCTGAAGCAGGCGAGATTCGGTCGCATAGCCGGTACCGAAATCATCGATCGCGATCCGGCAGCGGTGTTTTTGCTTCATCTTCTGTTTGATGTCCATCGATTCGGTATCGAGATCTTCGCTTTCGATGATCTCGACTACGACCTTGTTTAACAAAGTGTGATACTTTTCGGCGGGCATCAGATCTTTCGGCAACGAAACGCTCGCGATGGAGTTGATGAACAGGTACTTATCGTTGAATGTGCTCTGATGCTTTTCAAAGTACGCCAAGGCTTCCTCAAAAGTCAGGATCTCGATGTCGCGCAGTCTGGACTGTGCCTTTGCCAATCGCATCACATCGCCGACATTGTTGATCTGCGAAGAGGTAGAGCGCATCAAGGCTTCATAGCCGTACACTTCGCCGTCTCGGGCGCTGACGATCGGTTGGAAGGCAAAACGCAGCTGCCTTTGCTCGATAAATTCATTCAAGCTTTCTTTTCCTGAGAAGAGGATGTAGTTTTTGTCATAGAGAGATCGGTCAAATTCGCAAATACCTCCTTTTGCGGAATGTTTTGCCGTGTACATCGCAAAGTCCGCGAATTTTTTCAGTTCATCAAATTTTGTCGAGTCTTCGGGGTACCAAGTGAAGCCGGTCGTAGCACGTACTTTTACCTGGGTATGTGAGGAGATCTCCAGACTGCTTTCAAAAAGCTGTTCCTTGATCTGATGGAGTTTTTCCCTGATCTCGTCCTTATTTCCGTCGTATTCGATAAATACGAAAAACTCATCGCCTGATACCCTTGCGACATAAGAGCGGTCGCTCTTGAGGGTGCTGAGGACTTGACCGGCGAGCTGAAGATACTCGTCTCCGCGGTCATGACCGTAGGTGTCGTTCACATATTTGAGATTGTCAAGATCCCACATGATCATCGCGGCTTTTTTGTGATGGAGCGGATCTTTGTTCAAAAACTCTTGGACGGCATTTTGGAAAGAATAGCGATTCATCAGACCGGTGAGAGTGTCGAAGTCGCGCTCTTTTTGGATATTGAGACGCTCTTGGATCTCCTTGGTATGATCCATGATGATCATCAGCTGGACTTCGGAAGATCTTTCCGATGATCCGGCGGTCATCCGTTTTGTCTGCTCGTAGCATTCGATCCGTTTGGATATGACCTTCACATAGTAGTGCTGATCCTCAAAGGATCGTTTGTAGACCTCGATCTGTGAATCTTTTTCTTGGTCGTAGGAGCTTTCGATCAGTTCGCCGGACCGGCAGAAATATTCATGCCACCGAAGATATTGTTCAACGGTCAAGATCTCTTCAAAGTTTTCTTTTGCACAACATTCTCTGAAGATCCCGGACAGATTGCCCAGACGGTGGACTTTATCGTGCTTGGCATCGATCTCGATCGCAACGAAAGGGATAGCTGCCGATTCAACGATCTTTTGGAATTTTTGGGAGCTTCCGGTCAATCGGATCGAGAGGTTTTCGATCGTATCGATGAGGTGATCGATCTCCGTGATGTTCAATCGATCGATCATCTCCGGGTCGTTGTGGTCATTGAAACGCTTGATCCGATCCGAGAGCAGGATCAGCGGATAGGTGATGATACGCGAGACCGTTTGGATCACCAGGATACTGATCAGAAGAGAGATCAGGAGCATCTCGAGAAAACTGTTTTTGAGCTCTTTGGAATAGATCTCGATCTCATCCTGATCTACGACCGCCATCAAAAACCATCGCTTGCTGTTTCGGTGAAGATCCGGGAAAGCCAAACGCACGGGTCGCGGGATCGCCAGCAGTTTTTCATTCGTATTGGAGTGGATCTGATAGAGATGCCTGCTGTCAACGACCTTGGCGTTGGGATCATAGTATTTATTGAGCACCTTGCTTGCCGAGAGGGAGGAATCTTTGATCAGCCTTTGCACATAAGGTCCTTTGGAAGAGATGATATGCCAGTGGATCCCGGTACGAGTCTGCTCCTGATCGCTGATCAGCAGATAGGCACTCTTGTCCGAATCGGAAAGATGCGCATATTCCAAGAGACTGTCGATCAGAGATCGACTGATCTCGATCCCGATGACACAATAGAGCTCCCCGCTGTTTTTATGATAGAGCGGGCGGATATAGTAGATGTTTTTTTCCGAGGTCTCGTCATCTTGCAGAGGGGAGAGCCAGAATCCATGATCTCTGTATTCGATCGGATCTTGCGCTTCGGCGTAATGCAGTACCGTATCATACAGGACGAACTCCGAGTCGGAGCCGGATCTTTTCTGATAAGGTCTCCAGGAGCTTTCCAATGAGATCCCGAGTGTTTCGGCGATCTTATCGCTTCCGACCTTCATCGTGATATCGGAGTTGTTGGAAAATCGGATGTTTTCGTTGGCATCTTTCAAATGGATCACGGGTCGAACATCATTTGCCAATACTTCATTAAAAGCAACGAATACCCCGCTGACCTTCATCAGGGACATCGTATCGATCAGGGTCATGCCGAAATCCTCATCGATGAGAGGAGGACCGACATTCGAGCGACTTCTGTTTTTATTTATTGCGGATTCGATCTGTCCGATATACTCCGGATTGGACCACAGATCCGCCATGGAGCGTTCGATCTGTTTGCTGGCATCATCAGCTTTTTGCATGATATAGGAATAGGTGTTCCTGCTGAGTTTGTCATCGGTCCTGAGTAAAGAAAAGTTGATGGAGATGATGAAGGACTGAAGGATGAGCACTACAAAAAAACATACCGTAACGATATAATGGATGGGATATTTTTTCGGCAGTTTAATGTTTTGAAAATAGTATTTCCACATAGGTCCTTCCTTCTACAGTCCTTCATTACATAGATCTATTTAGCGGATACCGCTACTGCACTGCCATCTGAAGTCGAGATAACAGATCTTGGTACCACTTTTCAAAATCCTCCTCTTCGATCGCCGATGCGACGGTTTGGTCATGATCCGCGCCTTCTGCGACCTGTTGCATGATCTCTCTTCGCGTATTGTGCATCTCTTTTCCGAACACAGCATCCAAAACGGATCGAATACTTTCGTAGCCTTCTACATTCGGCGTGATATAAGGCTCTCTGCTGTTGATCTGGTCGATCGAAGTGATGATGGACGATGCGACGATCTCGTTGATCCCGTTCGCTTTGATCGCCAGATCGATATCTTCGATCGATGTATTGTCCTTTCTTACCGGAACATAGGAGGATCGAACGGAGAAAAGAAGATTGTTTTCGCGATCGGTGAGCCATTTTACAAACTCCGCGGATGCGTATTCCTTGTTCGGTGTGCTTTTTGATATGAAGATCCCGCCGCCCTGCTGGATGGAAAGACCGTCATGACCTTCGATCGTCGGCGCGAATCGCGTGAGGATCTCGATATCTCTCTCGGAGCCGTCCGCTTCGAGGATCTTGCTCGGATAATATCCCGCACCGGCGGTGGAGGCGGTGGATACGAGCACTTTTGCCGTTTTCATATCCTCGGATGTGAATTTGCCGTATTTTGCAAAATAACCCTTCATCGTAGGGACATAAAAAGTATCCCACATTTTTCTGGCAAAATCTTTTTCAAAGTCTATTTGAGTCTTTCCGTCCACCGAAGTCAGAAGATCTTTGCCGGTCGATCGATAGATCGCAAGGATCTGGCTGACGACCGCATCCATACCGTACAATGCTTTTCCGTCATTCGGTGTCTCGGTCAACGAGTCGGTATATCGATAATATCGTTCCGCTGCCTGTATGATACCCTCGTAAGTGTCGAGCATATCATAGTTGATACCGATCTTTTCGGAAACTTTATCAAAATCTGTTTTGTTGATGAAGGTGATGACCGTTGAATTTCCCATCGGAAGCATGGAGATCTTTTCTTTGTCTTCTTCAAATTTTCCTGCACTGATCAGATTTTTGAGATATTGATCGAGTTCATCTTTTGAAAAGTAGTCACGATAATCGATGACGGATTTTTTGTCTTTGAGATCCAAGATGATCCCTTTGTAAGTGATGAAGACATTGGGGAATTCGACGCTTCCCGGGGCATCGTTGGCAGAGTCTGTCAGGATCTTGTTGGTCTCAGCCACCGATCCGGATGCGATCAGTTCCACGATGATCCCTTTTTCAGAACCGTAGGTCTCGTTAAATTCACGGATACGATCTTTTAAGTCGTTGAGCTGTTTGTCATTGTAATAGGTGGTCAATGTGATGATGACCGGATCTTTCGGATCGAGTTTTGTCGCCGGAGAAGCTTTGCAACCGCCGAAGACTAAAACAAGACAAAGAAGTGTTATCGAGATGATCTTTTTTTTCATAATACTGCTCCTTTATATCATTTCTATCATCCCTCCCGAAGGAGGATAGGGTCATTTACTTTTTTATCGACATCGGCTGTAGAGATATTAAGAGGAAAGAGCTCTTGGAAGGTGTTGAGATCTGAATGAAACAAAAC
>JAUMYO010000027.1:7207-26329 GCA_030528605.1 Peptostreptococcaceae bacterium
TAAATGGATAATAGTATAAGTTGGAATTATGCACAGAGATGCTTTGGATCTGCACGCAAAAAAGAAAGGACTTTCCGGAAAAATGACAACGGCTCAACCGACGAACGGTTAAAGAGAGAGGCAACAGTGAAAACAAATGAAAAACAAAGAACCCTGTAAAAGGGTCCTTTGAAACGGAGTAAAAAGTATGATAATAGTTTTTAGTAATTTGCAAGTTTGGATCCAAATGCTTTGCAGTCTTCCACTGCTCCGGCATCCGGAGTATTTTGAACGATAAGTCCTTCATCGCCCATCAGATTCGCGCCGGCTTTTTCAGAGCGCTCGTACCAGTTCCGCATCCATTCGCCATCGCCCCAATCGTATGATCCGAACAGCGCTAATTTCTTTCCGGAAAGCTTGTTCTCGATGGCTTCAAAGAACGGCTCAAACTCATTTTCTTCCAGAACTTCCGCGCCCATCGCAGGACATCCCAATGCCAAAGCGTCATATGCCAAAGCATCTTCCGGTTTTAATTGTGATACTTCAAATAGAGCCACTTCCGCTCCTGCGGATTCCGCTCCTGCTTTGATCGCTTCCGCCATCATTTGTGTGTTGCCTGTTTGTGACCAGTAGATCACTGCAATTTTACTCATACGAATTTCCTTTCTTATGCGGTTTTGAATATTTGATCCAGAGACATTCCGTTGTTGATCCGGCTACAAACATTATTGCGACAGCGCGTGTATTTTTCAAAAAGTTTTTTTGCATGGCTTTCATCACCATAGACTTTCCAATAACCGCTAAGCTTATAATTTTTTCCGTGATTTTCACGAAAGCCGATAACATCAGCCAAAGGATATCCCAAAAAAATACCGATCTCGTGCGGAAAGTCCGAATTGGCTCGCAATCTTGCCTCAAGATGCTCCAACACGGCATCCAGACCTTTTTCGAGCGGATAGCCCTCATTTCGGAGCATCGGGAAATGATCCGGACGATAAATCGTTTCTTCCAGCATCGCTTTGCCATAGACGAGGATCAGCGCACGATCCTGACAAAGGCACAACCTTTTGATGTAGATCCCTTTCGGGTTGAAATGTTCATTGAGATGTTGTAATGTTCTTTCGATGGCAAAAAATCTTTTGCGACAGATCGAAAAAAGATTTGCACATTTGATCCCTGCAAGTGCGGGCGTACAATGAAAACCCAAAAGATAATCGAGGTTGTTGTTTTGTTTGAACGGGTGCATACGACCTCCGATGTGTATTCTATGTATCAAAGCAAACTGAGGTTAGTATCTGCTAACAAATATAATTTAACACAGAAGATCTCTCCTGTCAATTAGTTATAGCTAATTATTTTTTATTTTTAAGAAAAAATTTTTGAAAGAAGGCGATCTCCTTTTTCGCGGATCGTTTTTTATCGGTATCGGCAGCAGGTCTTTGGGCGGATAAGACAAACAAAAACGCAGCAGTTTGAGCTGCTGCGTCCTATCGTTTGTGTATCGATGGAGTCATATTTTTTAAGATCGTATTTTGCGATCCGGTCTCCATCAGCTTTCGTATCTGAAGATCGCTTTTGCGATTTCCATTACCACCAACGGCACGAATGCCAGTCCGATCGCGATCAGGTAAAGATCGGATGAAAGATGCGCGATGCCGAAAGGAATAGACAATGGGGTGAAAAGGACTGCCAATATCATCAGAACGGAGATCAATGCCGCCCAGTTCAGATTTTTGTTTGTAAAGAAGCCGATCTTGAACAGCGATCGGTTCGATCTCATATTGTAAGCCTGAACGATCTGCGTGGATGCGAGGACGATAAATGCCATCGTCTGCGCCGTCCGGATCGAGCCTCCATGGGTCCTTCCGTAGTGATATCCGATGAGCGTCAGTGTTGCAAACATCGCTCCCTGGAGTATGATCCGTACAGCCAGTCCGTTAGCAAACAAGCCTTCCGATTTCGGCTTCGGTCTGTGATCCATAACGCCTTCTTCGACCATCTCCATTCCGAGTGAGATCGCAGGCAGCGCATCCGTGACGAGGTTGATCCATAGAAGATGCATCGACAGGAGCGGTGTTTCTTTCCAAAGGATGATCGCCATCAATACGGTGAGGATCTCGCCGGTGTTTGTCCCGAGAAGGAATCCGACTACTTTTTTGATATTGGCGTAGATGCCGCGTCCCTCGCGGACCGCGTCGACGATGGTCGCGAAGTTGTCATCGGTCAGGGTCATGTCGGCAGCACCTTTTGCCACATCGGTACCGGTGATGCCCATCGCACATCCGATGTCTGCCGCTTTGAGTGCCGGTGCGTCGTTCACACCGTCTCCGGTCATCGCAACGATCTGCTCTTTGTCCTGCCAAGCTTTGACGATACGGATCTTGTCCTCCGGAGAAACTCGAGCGTACACGCTGATATGCTCGACTTCTCGTGCCAGTTCTTCCTCGCTCATCTCCTGAAGCTGTGTTCCGTTGATGACCTTGTCTCCGTCACGAAGGATGCCCAGATCCTTCGCGATCGCGGCAGCCGTCACCTGATGGTCTCCGGTGATCATGACCGGTTTGATGCCGGCGCGGATACAGGTCGCAACGGCATCTCGCGCTTCATCTCGAGGAGGGTCGATCATTGCGACCAGACCCATCAGCGTCAGATCTTTTTCCAGTTCGTCCGGAGTCGGAACATCCGGGATGCGATCGATCTCTTTGTAGGCGATCGCCAGGACGCGCAATGCGTTGTTTGCCATTTGAGCGTTGATATCGCTCGCTTTTTCTATATTACCATGTGTACATCGCTTAGCGAGCACATCGAAGGCTCCTTTGACGATGACGATGTTCTTTCCGTCGATATGGTTCACCGTACTCATCAGCTTTCGATCCGAATCGAAAGGGATCTCGGCACGACGCGGATATTTTTCGTTGAGCGCATCTTTGTACAGTCCGTTGTTTTGTGTAGCCAAAACGATCGCCGTCTCCGTCGGATCGCCGATATGTTGGTGCGTTCCGTCTTCTTGGGTCACGATGGATCCGTCACAGCACAGCGTAGCATAGCTCAAAAGTTTTTTGACAAGCTCATCGTTGTCCGAGGTGATATCGGTCGGTGCCGACGCATTATCAAGATATGCGTGGAGCAGAGTCATACGGTTTTGCGTCAACGTTCCGGTCTTATCCGAACAGATCACGGATGCCGAACCGAGGGTCTCTACGGCAGGAAGACGGCGGATGATCGCATTTTTCTTTACCATGCGCTGCACTCCGATCGAGAGTACGATGGTCACGATCGCAGGAAGCCCTTCCGGTATCGCCGAGACCGCCAGTGCAACGGATGTCATGAAGATATCGAGTACCGGCATCTTGTCGATGATCCCGATCACAAAGATGATACCGCAGGCAACAAGTGCCACGATACCCAGATATTTCCCAAGATCTGCGAGTTTTTGTTGAAGAGGAGTTGGCGGATCGCTTTCACTTTCCAACAGGTTTGCGATCTTACCGACCTCGGTCTGCATCCCCGTACCGGTCACGATCGCGGTCGCGGTCCCGTAAGTGATGCTGTTTCCGGAGAAGACCATATTGCTGCGGTCGCCGAGCGGTGCTTTTTCATCGACGATGGCGGAAGCATCCTTCTCGGAAGGGACCGATTCTCCGGTCAGAGCGGATTCCTCGGATTTTAGCGCGGAGGAGCGGATCAGCCTTGCGTCGGCAGGGATAAAATCACCGGCTTCCAGCTTGATGATGTCGCCCGGTACGAGCTCGACGGAGTCCAATACGAGTTCGGCTCCGTTACGGATGACGCGAGCTCTTTGAGCAGTGAGCCCCTTGAGTGCTTCGAGCGCGGCTTCCGCTTTGCTTTCCTGAACGACGCCCATGATCGCGTTGAGTATGACGATCGCCAGGATCAGAGCGGGTTCAAAAAATTCTTTCGGATCTCCTTCGTGTACCGCGATCCCGAAAGAGATCGCCGCGGCGATCAAGAGGATGATGATCATGATATCTTTGAATTGATCCAGATAGCGTTCCAAAAGCGTTCTTTTGCGCTTTTCCTTCAACCTGTTCTCGCCAAAAGTTTCCCTTTGTTTTTGGACCTGCGCATCGGTAAGACCCGTGCTGAGGTTTGAACCGAGCTCTTTTTCGATCTGCTCGGGCGTTTGATGATGTGGTATCAATCTTTTTCTCCTTCTCAAAACTATGATTTGATTTTCCAAGCCGGCATATGGATCCGTCGATCGTCGCCCCTTCGGAAAGGTCGAAAGATCTTTTGAAGATGCAGACGATCGTTTGTGAAGCTGTAAAGTAACGATCTTGGAGCATAAGAAAAGATCGATCGGACAGCCTGTCGTATAATAGAACAATTATAAATGAAAAAAATTGAAATATCAACTGTTCAAAGACAAAAAAAGTGATATAATAGTTTTTGACAAAGACTCTGAAAACAGATGCGGGATCGGAGAAAGATCCGAGACCCGATCATAAGGAGATCGTGCCGACCGATGTCGGCTGAAGGAGGGGAAGATGAAAAATATCGTAGATGTCAAATGGCTGGAAGAGAATCTGGAGAAGATCATACTGATCGATGCGACGAATAATTTTATGATCCCGGAGGAAGGAAGACAAAAGCATGACAAGGCACATATCAAAGGGGCCTTTCATATCGATCTGCGCAAAGATATGGTCGGCGTGATCGGCGAGCATGGGGGGAGAGATCCGCTCCCGGAAGATATCTCGACCTTTGCTAAAAAGCTGGAGGAGTTTGGGATCGGTAATGACAGCGTGGTCGTGGTCTATGACGAGGATCTTGTTCCGTCCAGCCGTTTTTGGTGGATGTGTAAGTATATCGGTGTCAATGATGTTAAGGTGCTCAACGGCGGAGTGAACGCTTGGACGGCGGCAGGCAACCGGTTGACCGATGAACCGACTCCTTTGCCGGATCGGAAGGGCTCGATCGAAGTGCGACTGGATACTTCGATGCTTGCCGATATCGAAGATATCAAGCGCGCCATCAATTATAAACAGATCGCGATCGTGGACAGTCGGACCTCCGATCGTTACAAGGGGATATTGGAGCCGATCGATAAGAAGGCGGGACATATCCCGACTGCGCTCAACTATTATTTCGGCGAGGTGATCGATCCGGTAGAAGGATATAAGGATATCTCCTTCCTCGAGAAGCAATATGCTCCGCTGAGAGAATATGACGAGATCATCGTCCACTGCGGCTCCGGCGTTTCCGGATCGGTCAATATCATTGCGATGGATGAGGTGGGGATCCGTGCAAAATTCTATATCGGAAGCTGGAGCGACTATATCACCTACCCGGATTCGGTGATCGTGACGGAATGATCGGGGGCAAAATGGATAACAGATTATTCGAGTCGCAACTTTTTCTCGATATCGTGGGGATCGTTTCGGGTTGTTTGATCACCGCCTTTTCGGTGAGCTGTATATTGGTCCCCAACGGTCTTTCGACGAGCGGTATCACGGGGCTTGCTCTCGTAGCGCAAAAATTCACCGGCATCAATTACACTTATGTATATTATGCGTTCAGCATCAGTATTTTGATCGCAGCCTATCTTTTGATGGGAAAACGGACCGTTTTTAAGATCATCTCCGTATCTCTTCTCTATCCGGCGATGCTCGTCGTGATGAACAGAGCCGATTTCGTTTTTGTAAAAGGAGATATGTTTTTGGTCTGCGTGTATTTTTCGATCTTTTACGGTGTCGGTGGCGGGCTGGTGCTTCGTCGAGGCTTCACTTTCGGAGGAACGGACACGATCGCGCGGATCCTCAATAAAAAAGTGTTCAAAAATGTCAGCATCAGCCAGATCATGCTCGTGCTGGATGCCCTTGTGATCATCTTGCTGGGCTTCGTATTCGGAAAAGAAGTGGCACTCTACGCGCTCGTCAATCATGTGATGTGCATCTTCGTCATGGATTATATGCTGTTCGGTTTTCGTGCCAAGCTCTACAAGGTATCGATCATCAGCGCGAATTATCGAGAGATCTCTGAGTTTATTTTCAAGGAGCTCAAAAGAGGGGTCACGATCCATGATGTCGTCGGTGCCTATACCAATGAGCCGCGCAAAATGATCACCTGTATCTGCGCACCGAGCCAGTCGGCGATCATTCGGCGATTTTTGGCGGAAAACTATCCGGATGTATTTATGGAAGTTTCGCCGATCATCACCGTCTATGCGATCGGGAATCGATTCGTACGATTGAAAGAAGAGGATCTATGATAAATATCCTGAAAAAGAGCATATTGTTCCGCGGGTTCAGCGATCGGATGATCGAGGATTTCGTTCAAACTTCGGGTTCCGCAAAAGCAAAATACACAAAGGGCGAGATCATCTTCGATATGGGCGAGCGACCTGCCAACCTCTTTGTTCTCCTCAAAGGATCGATCGCGATCTGCAAGGATTCGATCTCCGGCAAAAGGATGGTGATGACGACGATCGATGATGTGGGCGATATCTTTGCCGAAGTATTCCTGTTTCTGTCGAAAGAAGGATATGACTTCTATACGGTAGCGTTGTCACCGGAGACGATCGTCCTGAAAGTCCCCAGGAGGGCTTTTGGAGAGGATCCGCACCCATACCGTCATAAGTTGATCGAGAATATGCTCTCTATCCTTTCGCAAAAAGCCTACAATCTGACGCAGAAGCTTCAGATCCTGGCGAGCGGAAATCTGCGACAAAAGCTTTGCAAGATGATGCTCGAAGCAAGGGATGGAAATGATCGTGTGCAAATGGGGATGACGAGAGAACAGATGGCGGATTATCTTAATGTGGCAAGACCTTCGCTCTCCAGAGAACTTGCAAATATGCAGACGGAAGGATTGATCGAGATCTCAGGAAGGGTCGTGAAGATCCTCGATCCCGAGAGATTGGAATTGGAGCTTTGATATCGGATCTTCAGCAGCTGTCGGCAATGCCGGCGGCTTTTTGTATGCAGAGAAGTCGGCGACGATCCGGATGTTCCTTTAGAGCCGGCATTTGATACTAAGATCTATTTGGACCTATCGTATGGATCCGATCCCTATTGGAGGATACTTCCAAGAATGGATCGACGCATCGATCGTTTTGCATAGTCTATCGATCGGATCGAGAATAAAGAATGGAAATAAATTTTATGCTTTCTATCAGGTTTCAGTATGATATCCTTTAGAAGCACCACTTAGCAACATTTTTATTTTTTATAGCTTGTAGGGAAGGTGCTCTTGCCACTGTATCGTTCTATCGAAACGGTGTGGGGACATTTTATCGGATAATAGCATCAATACATTTCCTCTCTGAAAATGATATGATTATAACGATAATATCGAATGATGGAACACAAGATCGATCGGCTCGATAGGAAGTCATAGATGGTGAAATTGCAAGCATTTAAGAATGGATAGGCTTGGTTAAAGGAAAAACTTTTATTGAGTTTTTTTACGCTTATGGTAAAATATAGGAGAAATATCGGGCTGTTTTTGACTATTACATAACAAAAGGAGAAGGGGATGAAAAACTTTTTTAAGCGCAAGAACATTGAGGTCTCGGTTCGTCGTTATTTGATCGATGCGATGGGGCATATGGCACTGGGGCTGTTTTCTTCGTTGTTGATCGGTACGATCCTCAACACGATCGGATCGAAGCTGGGTCTGACTTTTTTGACGGAAGTTTTGTGGCCGATCAGTCGGGATATGACCGGTGCGGCGATCGGTGTCGCGGTGGCTTATGCACTCAAAGCACCGCCTCTGGTACTTTTTTCTTCCGTGGTTACGGGGGCTGCAGGCAATGCGATGGGCGGACCGGCAGGAGCTTTTATCGCAGTCCTGATCGCCGCGGAATGTGGAAAGATCGTCTCCAAAGAAACGAAGGTGGATATTTTGGTGACACCCGGAGTGACCGTGTTTGTCGGTGTGTTGGTCGGTTCGACGATCGGTCCTTATATCGCGAAGATGATGACGGCTCTTGGAGATCTCATCATGTATGCAACGACATTGCAGCCGTTCTTGATGGGGGTCATCCTTGCGGTGGTCATGGGGATGATATTGACGCTGCCGATCAGTTCCGCTGCGCTTGCGATGATGCTTTCTCTTCATGGACTTGCCGGCGGAGCGGCAACGGCAGGATGCTGCGCGCAGATGGTGGGCTTTGCGGTCATGAGCTATAAAGAAAACGGCTGGGGCGGATTGGTCGCGCAGGGACTAGGAACTTCGATGCTCCAAGTCCCGAACATCGTCAGAAACTGGAAGATCTGGATCCCTCCGACGCTTGCTTCGGCGATCACGGGTCCGCTTTCGACCTTGGTCTTCAAAATGCAGAATACGCCGATCGGTTCCGGGATGGGCACGAGCGGTTTTGTCGGACAGTTCGGGACCTATCAGGCGATGAGTGAAGCGGGGTCTTCTCCAACGACGATATTCCTGTATATCGCGATATTGCATATCCTGTTGCCGGCGGTTTTGACCCTGTTCTTTGCCAAGATCCTTCGTAAGATCGGATGGATCAAACCGAGCGATCTGAAGCTGGATCTGGGCTAGGGAGATCGGACGGGGCTGTAAAGGCAAAGCGAAAAAAACGAAAACAGAAAAGCTCAAAGCAAAAAGAAGGATAATACTGAAACCGATTGGACCCAATAGTATCGATATGATCTCTAAAAGAACAAAATAATAAAGAACTATTAGCAAAATAAAAAAACCGACCTCAGCTCAAAGGGGTCGGTTTTGTATATTCGGATCCGGAGTATTATTCGATCGGGTTGCTCAGGCTTCCGATCTTTTCGATCGTGCAGGTGATCCTCTGACCTTTCTTCAGGAATCGTGGCGGATCATATCCTGCGCCGACACCGCCCGGTGTGCCGGTCGCGATGATATCTCCCGGCTCCAATGTCATGCCTTGGGACAGCTCGATCAGGATCTCTTCGACTCCGGTGATCATTTGGGAGGTGCATCCTTTTTGGCGAGGTTCTCCATCGACCTTGCTGCTCAATTCGAGCTTGAGAGGAAACTCAAATTCATCCGCCGTCACGATACATGGACCGACCGCGGTGATCCCGTCGAGGCTCTTTCCGCGATACCATTGACCATGCTGCATCTGTATCTTTCGATAAGATAGGTCGTTGACGATGGTAAAACCGAAGATCGCATCACGCACATTTTCGGGAGTCAGATCACGGACGGTCTTTCCGATCACGATACCCAGCTCGACCTCATAGTCCAGCCTTTCGTCCAGATCGAAGCGAGCCGAAAGGACTTCATCATTGCCGAGGATGTAGGAAGCGCGTTTGCCGAAGTAGATCGTATCATGATTCTTGAGAGTCTCTCGATCGATCAGTTTGCCTGCCGTTTCTTCCTGATGCGCGGCATAATTTTCACCGACACAGATGATATCGTGGATCGGACGCTGGATCGGGGCGAGCAGATCGACCCGCTCGATGGCGATGCCGGTCGGTCCATCGCTGTCGAGTGCAGCTTGGATCTTTGGCAAGATCACCGAGAGATCCGAGCGGATCAGATCGACCATCGTTGCTTTGGCAAATCCTTCGCCAAGGATCTTGGCAAGATCCAGCACCTGTTTCTCATCCTTGGTCAAGACGCCCAGATGCGGAGTGGAATGCTTTTTGTAGCGGTAATTTATTAATTTCATAAACCCTCCTTTTGTTTTATAGTGAATTTTATTTCAAATCATTTTAATTTCGATCCGATCTTGTTCTCTCGGGCGTAGTAGAAGAGGTATTGCTGGGCGAGTCCCGCTTTTTCACCAAAAAGCTCGATCCCCTTCATTTTGATCTTCTTCATATTTTTTTCCTGACCCAGATAAAAATGATTCATCAATTTGATGACCCAGGTATCGACAGGAAAGGCGATGTCCATCGAGTTGCCGAAAAGAAGGATGCAGTCTGCGACCTTCGGACCGACACCGTGGAGTTTGAGAAGTTCGGCATGAGCATCTTCGTAGCTCATTTTACGGATCGCTTGCAGATCGATCGCTCCGTCAGCGATCAACTGTGCCGTCTTTTGGATATATCCGCCGCGGTAGCCCGCGCCGGTATCCTTGGTGATCCGCTCCGCCGAGATCCTCGCGATGTTTTCCGGTGTCGGGAATCGGTAGTAGGTCTTCCCTTCGTGCGGACCGATCGGATCTCCTGCCAAGGCGCAGAGTTTGGATACGGTATTTTTGATGCGGGTGATATTATTGTTCGAGGAGATGATAAAGGATATGATCATCTCAAAAAGATCCTGATCCAGCAATCGAAATCCCGTGCCGAAACGAACGGCAGCCTTGAGATGGGGATCCAGCTTGGAAAATTCGCGGCGCAGCTTTTTGTAGTCCCGATCCATATCGAAGTAATGCCGCCAAAAATTTTCATAATCATCCATCGTACCGGCTCCTTTGAGCTTGATGACGGATGGAAAAACACCGGGAGACAGATCGGAGATCGATCTTTTTTCAGAGGCGGGATCGATCGGCAAAGCGAGGAGATCGGGTCTTTGAGTCAACTCTTGCAGGATCTCATCGGCGGATAGTCGTTTTACGACGCTGATATATCCTCCGGCAACGATCGTATAGGCTCCGTCCTTTTCTTCCCATCGAAAAGCCTGTCCGTTTTCAAAAATATGTTTGGGTTCAAAATCGTCCTCGCCGACGATGTAGATCGAATCACCGTCGGAGAAGATCTGTCGTTGTTTTTTCATATTCGCTCCTTTGCTTAATACTATCATCGGATCGCAAATAATTCAAGAAGAAGTAAGGCGGAAAAGTTTTTGCAAAGAGATCGGATCAGGCGACTGCGATCGAAGAGCTTTGTGCAAGATGTATGATAAGGAACGCGGTCCGCATCTTGTGAGCATCGTGCCTTGTGACAGCTTCTATCGGGTCCTGATACTTTATCCGATAAGATCGCTACATCGATCCGTTCCGACGGAAGAAAAACGCCGGGATCATCACTTCCTACAGGCTATAAAGATCGTTGTCAAATGCTGATCCTACAGGATCGGTCTTTGTATGAGAGGATATCGTGGCGATCGAAGGGATCATAGTATGGATGGAAAATGTTTTGGATGATGTTTGCGGAGTGAAGAAAGTATTTTTGTTTTTCCTTGGATCGCAAGCAAGGGAATGGATCGAAGCATCCGATCGATCATCGGAGCAAAAAATATCCCGATATTTATCAAGATTTTTTTCATTTTACGAAAAATCGTGGTATAATTATGAAGAAACGCATCGTAAATAAATCGATAAGTTTACGAGGGAGATGAAGGGCACACGGAGGATCGATCGAAGGAAGTTGAAAGTGTGTCCCGTATGACAAAAAGATGAAGATTCTCAAAAGGGTGTTGCTTCGTCAGGGAGCTTTTTTCAGGGAAGTGCTGGGGAGATATGAGCAGTAGAGTTGAGAATATCATGAAAAAATATATGCTGATACTGTTTGCTTTATTCGGTATCATCATGGCGATCTTAGCGTGGCGGTCGATCGGGATCCATCCCGAGGATAAGATCGCGGATATATCGAACGGTTGGATCTATCGAGATCGTGGAACGGAGTATGTTGTGGATCTGGGGCAGTCCGCGGATCTTCCGCAACAACGGACCATTCTGTTGGAGAAGATCGTTGATGAGGAGATCTTGAGGACGAATTCGATCGTTTTTTATACGATCAATACGAATGTGGAGATGTTTATTCGGGGGAAAAGGATCTATAAGCACAGCGGAGATCTGGATTCTCCTTATTGGGACGGTGCGTGGAAGTGGCACACGATACAGATATCCGGAGATATCGAAGAAGGGGAGGTCCTTCAGCTGAAACTGTGTCGCAAGTATCGTCATGATTACAAAAATCCTCCGGCTATATACAGTGCGGAAGTATCGGATTTTTTTGATCATGTTTTGAAGAAGAGCTTTTTTTCTTTGGTGACAGGCAGTCTCCTGCTTGTTTTGTCGATCACGCTTTTAAGCCTGTGGATCTTACGGCGAGGTTGGAAAAAAAGAAATTGGGATCTGGCGAATATTGCTTTGTTTACTTTTTTCGGATCGATCGCCTTCTTGCTTCGGATCCCATGGGTAACATGGGTGTTCAATGATGAGGGGCTGTTATCGACGATCTCTACATACTCGGCTCTCTTGACGATGTTGCCGATCCTGAATATGAGCGGCAGGCTGCGAGGATCGGAGCATCAACATATCTATCAGTTTTTGCTGATTATGGCGCAAGGCTATATCATTTTTCGTATGATCATGGAGATGAGAGGTCATTCGAGTATGTTTGTGGATTCTCCGGTGGAGATCTTCTTTGTGACATTGGTCAGCGTGGCTTATTTTTGCGTGCTGGTCGAGGATCATGCGACCGGAAAGGACGAGGCGATCAGTCGCTACATCATGCCGATGTTCGGTCTGTATGCTGCGATCTTTTTGGACCTGTTGACCGTGCGCTTCGGAGCGAGTTACTACAGTAATAATTTTATCGGATCGATCATGCTGGGAGGCGTATTTTATATCGCGTATGGATCGGCAAACAGTTTGTCAGGGGTGTACAAAGACTCTCTGGATGCCCAAAAATATCAGATCCTCTCCGAGACGGACGCGCTTACGCAGATGAGAAATCGAAACAGTTATACAAAATATATCGAATCGATCGATTCGCTGGAAGGTCTGGCGGTGATCATTATGGATGTCAACAATCTCAAGGTGATCAACGACAGCTATGGACATCAGGAAGGTGACAGGATGTTGACGGAGGTCGCCGAACGGATCAAAAAAGTCTTCTCGGACGGATATGACATCTTTCGGATCGGTGGAGATGAATTTGCGATCTTGTCGGTCGGCAAGACACAGCTTGAGATCGAAGAAGACATGTGGCGTTTTGACCGGGATATCCGCCATCTGAATGAGGGACGTCGATATCGATTCAGTGTAGCGGTAGGGCTTGCGATCTATGAAGCGTTTCGCAATGAGACGATCGACGATCTGGTCAATCGAGCGGATCAAAATATGTATTTCAAAAAGATTACGATCAAACTGTAGGTGGGATATCATGAAAGCAGGGATCAGAAAATACTTTGGCAGGACCAATTATATATTGTTTGCCGCGTTATTTTTCACGCTCATCATATTTTTTTCACTTAAGCGCGGATATGTCCTTGAGAATCAATATTCGATGCAGATCGAAAAGATCAACGATCTGTTTATGGTGGAAACTTCGGACGGCGTTTTTAATGCTTCGCTTCCCGGATATTTGGATACGGTGGACGGTCTTGCGGTGATCAAAGCGCCGATCACCGCACAGATGATCGACAATGGGGGGATCGGTTTTTATTCGATCAGTACCTATGTTCGAGTTTTTTTGGACGATGAGATGATCTATTCCAATTTTTATTTTGACCGTCATAACGATCCGGTCGAAGTGGGCAATGTCTGGAATCATTTTGAGGTGGAGCCTTTTTTCAAGGGAAAGAAGGAACTCATTATCGAGCTGAGATCGCTTAGTGATATGGGATATATCAAGATGGGGAATATCTATGTCGGAGATCAGCAGGATATCTTTACTCATGCGCTGAAACAGGATAATTATTTGTATTGGATCATATTGGTATTGCAAGTGATCGGTATCTTTGCGCTGTTTTTTCGTTTTTCTTATCGCAAGACGATGGTGCTCAATCCGTCGATCGCAATGCTCGGGATCGGAGCGATCTTTGCATCGATCGCGGTGTTCAGTTTCAGCAATATCGTGGCATTTGATTTTATGGGAGGATATCCGCTGAAATTGCTCGGATACAGTTCGATCATGCTGAGCATGGTATCGATCGCCGGTCATGTCGTGCAGATCCCGTCGCTGGAAAAACGCAGGGATCTGATGATCCTCATGGGCTTCGGGGTCGTTTGGGTCTTGGGGATGGTCACGAGCCATATCTTGGTCCCGCGTGTGATCCGACCTTATCTGCTGTTCAGTTTTCTGATCTTTTTGATCGCTATTTTGGGGAGCTGTATGATCCTGGTCGATGAGCTCTATCGGAAAGGGCGTACGGAAGTTCGCCTGATGCGATGGTCTTTGTTCATGCTTTTTTTGGTGATCATGGTCGATGTAGTATTGAATTATTCTACGAATATCGACGGTCCGATGTTTTCTTTTGTCGGAGCGGCGCTGTTTTTTGCGGCAAATACGATCTTTGAGATCGAAGCGACTTCGACACATCATGAATGGGCTGCGCAGATGAATCATTACAAAGAGTTGGCTCGTACGGATCAGATGACCGGTCTGAAGAACAGGACCTGTTTTACGGAAGATGCGGAATATTATAACAAGCCGACGGACAAGTTGGCGGCGATCAGCTTTGACGTGGACGATCTGAAGACGGTGAATGACAACTATGGTCATGCGGTCGGAGATGATATGATCATCACGGCGGGAGACCTGATCAACTATTGTTTTGCAAGGCATGGATCCTGCTATCGGATGAGCGGGGATGAATTTTTGTGTATTTTGGAAGCGGAACCGGTCATGGTCGAGGCGTTGATCAAAGATTTTCGCAAAGTGATCGCTGATGCGCAAAGAAGAAAAAATTACCGTTTTCGCGTTTCGGCGGGCGTGGCTTATTTTGATCCGAAGGAAGATGACGGGATCGAAGATGTGATCGCTCGTGCTGAGAAGGAGATGTATGACGACAAGAAAAACGGTCGTTCCCATCCAAGTGGGATCTTGATGGAGTAAGATAATGAAAAATGGATCAAAAAAATGGAACTGTTTTTTCAACAGGGACATTTTCTTGGTATTGATAGGTGTTTTGATCATCATATCCGGATATTATGAGCTCTTGTCGGGTTCGCCGGAGACGATGGATATTTATGATGTATCGAAGGATTGGGAGTTGATCTTGAGCGAGGAGAGATCCGAGAAGATCGACCTGACTTTGCCGTTTGATCATGGCGGTCGCAATATGATCTTGCTGGAAAAAAGATTGACATCGAAGATATTGAAGACGGGCAATCTGATCTTTTTCAGTGAAGATATGGGTGTTCTTGTATATTTTGATCATTATGAGATCTACCGCTTTGGTAGTGAAAATGATTTTTTGAATACCAAGAAATTTTACGGGAGCAAGTGGCATAGGATCAAGATCCCGGCTTCGGCGCGGGAAGGGGACGATATCAAACTGGTCCTGATCCCGAATGGACCGATAGGGGAAGCAAGACTGCCGCGAGTTTATGCAGCGGATGATCATGAGTTTTCATCCTTTTTGATCCATCGAAATCAATTTGCGATCGGATACAGCTTTTTGGTCTGTATCCTTGCATTGATCGCGATCGGCTATTATCTGGTCAACAAAAGAAACATCGACCTGTCCGATCGGATCATTTACGTTGGACTTTTTGCATTGCTTGCATTTATTTGGTTTTTTTCAAAAAATATCTGGATACGATATGTGTTTGCCAATGAAGAGTTTCTGAAGATGCTGTCCTTTACCGCATCCTGTTTGATGGTATTGCCGATCTTTTGGACGATATCGGGGATGGAGAAGTTCGGGTACAAGAGCATCTTGTCGCTGCTGATCCATCTGGTGCTGATCTATACGGTCGCCAAGCTCTCTTTGTATCTCGTTTTTGATCGAGATGTATATGATATGTCGGGGATCGAGCTGGCGGCAAAGATCGTTGTCGGAGGGATCTATATCGTTTTGCTCGTAGCGGATCATCGAAAAAACAAAGATCCCGAAGTGGGAAGTATGATCTTGCCTTCGCTGATCTTTTTTGCGGTGGTCGTGATCGATCTGTTTCACTATCGGGCAAGTATGGATCGACTCCGTTCGTGGGTGGTCGAACTCGGAACGCTCATCAGTATGCTCATCATGACCGCCGAAGCGATCTACGAGATCCGGATCGTTCAGGATCGCAGTATTTGGGCGGAATATTACAGATCGATCATGGGTCTGGACACGATGACGGGCTTGGAGAATCAGGATGCCTTTATCCAGACGATCTCCGATCTGGAAAATTATGAAACGCTTGGCGTGATCGCGATCGATATGAATGATCTGAAGAAGACGAATGATACTTTGGGGCATGCGGCGGGTGATGAATTGATCCTTGCGCTTTCGGAGCTGATGAAGAGCTCTTTTGCGGAGGGATTTCGCAGATTTCGCTTAGGAGGAGATGAATTTATCATCCTTTCGCAAGGTCGATCGAAGGATATGCTGGAAAAGATGTTGCAGTTTTTCTATGACAAGATCGAGGAATACAATGCCCGAAACGGCACGGATCTCGGTGTGGCGGCAGGAGCGGCGGTCTTTGATCGGCGCAAGGACAGCGATCTCAAAGATCTGCTCCGGCGCGCGGATGAAAAGATGTATCGGAGAAAAAATGCGATGAAGATAGGATAAAAAATGACAGATCAAAATAAACTGAGAAGAGTGAATGCGGTGCTCATCGCGCTCGCGATCTTCTTGGCGGTGCTTTCGGTGGGCGAGTCGTTATTTGCCGAGCCGAAAGTTTTTAAGCAGAAGAGAGGGGTCATCCCCTACTCGGTGAAATGGCGGATTTATGGAGCGGAAGATGCCAAGGAGGAGGATCGGATCGTACTTCCGCTGAAACTTCGGACTAAGGAAGGAAGGGTGGCGATCGGATGTACGGTGGATCATGCACTGGCTTATTATGGCGGGATCGCTTTTTTGAGCAAAGGAGAGATGGTCCGGGTCTATATCAATGAGCGACTGATCTATTCGTTGGAAAATGCCAGAGGGAACGACTCGCCGATCTTCGGAGGTACGGTGTGGAACTTTGTCGATCTCCAAGGCAAGGTAAAGGTCGGAGACCGGATGGTCATCGAATATGAAGACCCGGTCCATCTTGCGATCCGTTCCGACAGAGCGATCGATCATGTAGGAGGCTGGGAAAAGAAGGTCGGACGTTTTTTATACGACTTTTTGGATCCGATGGAACATTTTTCGGTGCTGAAGATCCATGAGATCTATCTGGCATCTCGGCAGGATATGTTCGGATTCATCTTTTCGAGAGAGTCTTTTACTCTCGCACAAGGTGTGGCGATGGCGACGATGGGTGCGGTGATCGCGGCGTTCGGATTTTTGACGTATCGAAATACAAAAAGGCAAGGGAATCTGAAGTATCTCGGTCTGAGCATCTTATTCATGGGGATGGCTTCCATTGCAAACAACGGCATCTTGCACCTTACTTTTTATAATGTGGTGCGACTGGATCATCTGTACGGACTTTCAAAGCTGCTCGCGGTATTATGTCTTGGGATCTATCTGGTCCACACGGATCGGATCAAAGACCGGCGATCGATGCGTATCCAGATCCGGATCGTTTTCGGATTGGTCTTGCTCAAACTGCTGAATGCGGTGTTTGAGATCGGGACCCTGTTGGACCGGATCATTCCGCATCAGGCGATATTGATCATACTTTGTGTCGTGACGCTGATCACTTTGATCTTGGAGTATGAAAAGCGGAAGGGGAACGGTTCGCTCGTCATCGCCTTTGTGATCCTGTTGTTTTTCTTCATTCTTTCCGCGGTGGAAAGCGATCGGGTCTCTTCGCAAGGGGCATATATCGAAAGCATCGGATCGCTGTTGTTCTTTTTCATCTTTGTGCTTCGCGAGCTGCGGTATTACTCAGAACTTTATGAACAGGGAAGATCGATGGAATATTATCGCGAGCTTGCCGGTCGGGATGCGCTCACTCGTATCAAAAACAGGACATCCTTTATGGAGGATCTTCGGGAGTATCGGGATCGATATGATATGCTGAGCGTGATCGCATTCGATGTGGATGATCTCAAAGAAGTAAATGATAATCTCGGGCATGCAAAAGGAGATGAACTGCTTCAGGTCATCGCGGCGATCATTTATCGCAATTTTTGTGATCTGGGAGAATGCTATCGTATGAGCGGAGATGAATTTATCTGTGTGCTTCGTCATGTTACGGATCGTATGATCAAAGAGAGGCTGGATCATGTAAGGACCGAGATGAGCGCGGAGAGCCGAAGAGTAAGGTTCATGGTCTCCGCTTCTTACGGCGTATCTCATTTCGACCCGCGCTTTGACGATCGATTTGAACATCTGATGCGTCGTGCGGATGAGGATCTTTATGAGAACAAACAAAAGAAAAAAGAGGAGAGAGATCGGCGAGAAAAAAAGGTGGCAAAAGAGCGAGTGATCCGTCCGTCTTAGAGGGTAGTGGAAAAGGATCTTTTGTTCCGGCATTCGCTATTATTAGTGGTATAATGAATATTAGACAAAATAAACTTTGTTTTAGAGCTTAGGTATTGAACAAAACAGAAGCTGTATATGGAGGGGGTTGTCATTTGTTTTTTGTGTAGATCACTTTGTTCTAAGGATAAAAAGGAGGAATACGATGACAGCAGAGAAAATACCTATTGAAAAAAACTCGGTCCAAGAGACGCTGTTGGTGCCTTTGTATGGACGAAAGATGTGCGCGGAAAAGTTTCCGGAGCTCTATCATGACGATTCGGCAAAAAAATTGTGCGAAAGGATCGACTATGATTTTTCGGAGATCGATAAGAAAAATCAGGCTTTTATGTATGAGTTCGGTGCACTGGAAGCGGCGATGCGCCAGCTGGACATCATGTGGGAGATCGATGACTATTTGAAAAAATATCCCTGTGCGACCATCGTCAATCTGGGATGTGGCTTGGATCAGACGGGAAGAGTCTGTGACAACGGAACATGCAAGATCGTCAATGTCGATTTTCCGAACATCATCGAGGTGCGCGAGCAGCTCCTCCCGGTGGGCGAAAGAGAAAAGAATATTCCGCGGGATCTTACGGATCACAGCTGGATGGATGAGGTGGATGCTTCCGAAGGCGTGTTGCTTTTCGCAGCCGGTGTGTTTCATTATTTTAAGCGAGATGCGGTTCGGGATCTTGTCGTAACGATGGCGCAGAAATTTCCGGGCGGACGATTGATATTTGATACGGTCGGAAAACTCGGGCTGAAGATGATGATCTCGCAAAGTCTTAGTGCTATGGGTATCAGCGAGGTCTCGGGGCTGTTCTATGTTCGAGATGCAGAGAGGGAATTGCGATGGTCGGACAAGATCCAAGTGACGAGCAGAGACTATATGCTCGGATACCATGATATGAAAAGCCCGGGGATCCGTGGCTCGCACCGATTTCTGGCAAGGGTCGGCGATCG
>JAUMYO010000120.1 GCA_030528605.1 Peptostreptococcaceae bacterium
CGCGAACAATAAATTGGGTATATCCCCTCCGTTTATTTGCAAATAATGTTGCTTTTTTAATATTTTTATTGCTTTCTGCTCCATTTACTGCTATACTATGCTTAGATAACTTGGTCGCGGACTATCCGGACTATCGTAGGGATCTATTGCTTGTATGAGTAGTAGGTCTCTATTTTTTGTTTTGGAGGTTTTATGAAAATTGAAGATTTTAAATCGGGTTACTTTTTGACACAAGACAGTTACAAGTATTTTAAACCAGAGCCAATAAACCACAGCTGGCGATGGGAAGATACCGAGTTAAATATATTGTTAGAAAGAGCCAATCGTTCATTAGGTGGATTGAGTAGCTATTCAGAGTTGATTCCAAATATCGATATTTACATTCGCCTTCACATAAAAACCGAGGCGCACAAGTCTAATAAAATTGAAGGAACAAAAACATCCATCCAAGAGGAGATGATGAAGGTAGAGGATGTCAGTCCTGAAAGACGGAATGATCATATTGAAGTTGAAAATTATATAGCTGCACTGGATCATGGGATCAATCGAATAAGCGTTGATGATTTTCCTTTATCTATTCGATTGATCAACGAGATTCATGAAGTGTTATTAAAAGGTGTTCGTGGAGAGCATAAAACACCTGGTGAAATAAGAAGAAGCCAAAATTGGATCGGGGGCTCTATGCCTTCTACCGCCGCATTTGTCCCGCCAATACATCAACTTGTTCCAGAGTTATTATCGGATCTCGAAAGATTCATTCATAATGAAAAAATACAAGTTCCCGACTTAATTAAATTGGCAATTATTCATTATCAATTTGAAACGATACATCCTTATCAAGATGGAAATGGACGAATCGGTAGACTTATTGTCCCATTGTACCTTTTGAACTATAGAATCTTATCAAAGCCATGCTTTTATATCTCAGATTATTTTGAGCGAAATCGAATTTTATATTATAGTCATCTTAATAACGTACGTTTTAATAACAAATTAATGGATTGGATCAAGTTCTTCTTACGAGCTGTTATAGACACTTCCGAAACAGCAAAATTAAAATTTCAAAAAGTAGTAGATTATGTGAGCAATAATAACAGTTTACAATATCAATTGACTGGACGACCCGAAAACATATCAAAGGTTCTTCAAAGTTTTTACAATAATCCTCTTTCAGATATTAATAGTATTGCCGCACAAACAAATTTAAGTAGAAATGCAATCAATAACATTGTTCGGCAGTTGGTTCAACAAAATATTATTATTGAGTTGACTGGTTATTCCAGAAATAGGATTTTCTTACTACATGAATATTTTAATATTTTTACATCCGATTATAAAATTGAATGAAAAGAAAGATTCTAGTTTATATCACTTTTTTTGCGTTAAAAAAGATATATGGATTTTTATATCACTTTTTTTGCACTAAAAAAGATATATGGATTTTTATATCACTTTTTAAGGAAGTGTGAATAAAAAAAGCCCGCTGCGTCAACAGCGGGTAATGTGGTAACCATTTTATCCGTGTCGATATAATGATCCCTCAGCAAGATCTATTATATCACACTTTTTGATAAGGGTGTGATTTTTTGCACCCTTTTTGACAGAAAAGGAGTGTATATGCAACACAACATCCATTGCCGCCAAAAAGACGGCGGGATCCAAGCGATCATTTCCTATCGCTACGATAACGATCTGAAATGGAGATCCAAATCAAAGCAAGGATTCAAAAAAAGATCCGACGCCATGCGCTGGGCAAACGAGATAGTCGTCGAACTTGCCAAAAACGAAGGACGGCAAATGCTCGATGACAAAATGACCCTCGGCGATGCGATCGAGATCTTTCTGCAACATAAAGAACGGACAGTAAAAACCAACACCTACCTATCCTATGTAGGAGCCTTTAAGCACTTTGCCCCACACTCTGCCCTCGTGCTTAAACGATTGACATCCGTCAAAGCAGATTCGATCAACGCCACACTCCCCCCATCTTACGCAACGATCGTCAACGGCTTTTGGTCTTTCCTGGAACGCAAGAAATTGATCCGCGACCTTGACATCGACACATTAAGATATAAAACGATCCGCAAAGGAAAAGTCATCCCCTACAGCGACTACCTTAAGATCGCGGAAGTGATGGCATATAACCCCCAATATGCAGCATTTTGCAAGATCGCCTACCGCTTCGGTCTGCGCGCCGGAGAGATCCTCGGACTGACACCCGATGCCGTACAAAAAAATAAGATCATCATCAATAAACAATGGACGATCATTTCAAAACAAGGAAATAAACGGATCAAAGGACTTGCAGAGCTTAAAAATAAAGATAGCGGGATAAGAGAACTCCCCTCCACCCCCGATATTTTGACAACACTTCAGGCACTACCGTTTAATTTCCGAGAAGGTCGATATTTCAGTATCCAACACCAAGGCACCCTCCGCCCCAAAATGCTCCCATTCGGCTATACCCCGCACGACTTCCGCCACACACGAGCATCCGAAATGGTCAACGAGGGCTTTAACCTCCGATATGTCGCCTACTTCCTCGGCGATACCCTCGAGACGGTCATTAGTAAATATGTATCCCTAAATGATGATATGATCTTAGAACAAAATAAAAAATTTTTGACGGATTTCTGCCGTTCAGAATAACATCATTGATATTTCAATATTTTTCATAATATTTTCATTTTGTCATCATAAT